>JBAWVV010000001.1:0-46291 GCA_037147115.1 Planctomycetia bacterium
CGTCGGGCAACCGGTACTGGCTGCGACGGCCCCCCCGACCCTGCCGACAGCCTCCCGCCCGGCTGTCCTGGGCGCGGGTCCGCCGCAGGTGTCCGGCCCACCGCGGCCGGGCGACGACGACGAGGAGTTCTTCGCGCTGCTGAAGCGGAAATGGTCGGAGTTGCTTGTCGACATGCGGGATCCTTATCAGCGGTTCACGCTGATCACGATCGCGATCTTCACTTCCGCGCTGGTCTACAGCTATTTCCCGGGCCTCACCAACGCGTACATCGCTTGGGCCAATCCCCAGTATGCCCACGGGTGGATTGTGCCGCTGTTCTCGGCGGCCCTCCTCTTCTGGTGGCGGCAACCGGTGGCCCCGGTGAGATTGTCTGCTCGGTATGTCGGGCTGCTCCTTCTGGCGGCCTCCCTCGGACTGCGGTTGTTCTCGGCCAGTTACCGGATCGTAACGATCGACATGTACACGTTCGTCCCGGCGATCTGTGGCGTGTTCATCCTCGTGGGAGGGTGGAGCGTGTTCCGGTGGGCGTGGGCCCCGCTGATGTTCCTGATCTTCATGTACCCGCTCCCCGACGAAGCGACCCGCTACCTCCTCGGGCCGCTGCAGACGACTGCCACGATGGTCAGCACCTTTGCCCTTCAAACGCTGGGGCTCGAGGCCTATCGGGAGGGTAATCAGATCGTCCTCGGCGAGATGCACCTCGGTGTCGTCGATGCCTGTAGCGGCCTGCGAATGTTGACGATCTTCGTCGCGTTGTCGGTCGGACTGGTGATGGTTGGGCAGCGCTCGTGGTGGGAGAACGCTATCATCCTCGCCAGCGCCATCCCGATTGCTCTGGCGGTCAATTCTATCCGGATTACCGTCACGGGAGTCCTTTATCAGGTTGCCGACAGTGAGTTCGCCGAGCGAGTGTTCCACGACTGGGCGGGCCTGGTGATGATGCCGATGGCCATGGCCATGCTGTATGCCGAGCAGTACATCCTGGCCAACGTCTTCTTGCCGGAGTTCGAGGGGCCGGCCGTCCTCAATAGTCGTTCGGCCACGCCGGTGGCGGAATCGTCCGGCCGGAAGGCGAAGGCTGCCACGCCGGGCGTCCTCGGCTTGGGTCCCCTCAGCGGAGCCAAGTCCGGTGGCCCCGCGGCCAGCAAGCCCAAGGGGGTCGGCGGGCCGGTGATCGGCTTCCCGCCGAGGAAGGGTTGAAGCTCGGATGGTTTCGCAGTGGCGGAGTCCGTCTGTGGTTGGGTCGGACCTCCGGTTCGGGCCGGGCTGCAGTAGTGTCTGTGGTGGTTGGATGGTCAGGTCCCTTCCCTTTGTTTGATCCCAGGTAGCGCTGTCCATGAGCGAAACTGCTGCCGTAGCCGTCGCGACCGAGCCGAAGGCACCGCTGCCGTCGGTCGGCGCCATTGCCGTGCGGGACACGGCCGTGGCGTTCCCCAGTCCGCAGGGAATGGCCTTCCCGGTCGCCGCCCCGGAGGCCGGGGTGGATGGCGGGCTCGACGCCAAGCGCCTCCTCCACGCCCTGCGGCGGCGCTGGCTCCCGGCGCTGGCGCTGGCGCTGGTAACGGGGGTCGCCTTCGCCGTCCCTGTGTGGCTCTTTCTCCCCCGAGGCTTCGAGGCCGTCGTCTGGTTGAGAATCCGCGCCAGTGGGACGCTTCTCAATGAGGGCCGCAGCGCCGAATACGACGCTTACCGGAAGACGCAACTCCAGTTGCTTCGCAGTCCCGTGGTGCTCAATGCGGCCCTGCGAAAGCCGGGCATCTCGTCGCTAAAAACGATCACCGAGCAGGACGACCCGCAAAACTGGCTGGCGCGAACGATCGAACCGGTTTTGCAGGGTGACTCTGAGGTGATGCAACTGAAGTTCCGCGGGGCCGTCGCCGAGGATACGGCGAAGATCCTTAACGCAATCACTTCCTGCTACCTCGACGACATCGTCAACAAGGATCGTCAGGATCGACTCAGCCGCCGAGACCAACTGGAAAAGAAGTTCAAGGAGAACCAGACGGAATTGCGCAGTCGCCGTGAGACTTTCAACGATCTCGCCCGCACGCTCGGCACTCGTGACAGTCAGGAAGTGGCAACGCAGCGAGGGCTGCTCATGGACCAACTCGGCACGGCCAGGGGGCGGATGGTCCAGGCAGAGAACGAGCTCGAACGACTCGAAGCGGAGATCGCCATCATCGAGTTCCGCAAGGATGAGGTTGCAGACGCACGGGCCGACAAGCACGGCGACGAGGCTGAAGATGGCGACGATGGCGCGGATCAACTCGCCTCCGAGGAGCTGATCGAGGCCGCCTTGTCGCGGGAGCCGGAGATTCGCGCTCTCGAATCGCAGATCGCCGCCTTGACCGACTCCATCCTCGGCCAGGCGGAACGGAGCGCCCGGGGGATGAACGAGCCAGCCGTGAGGCGCATGGTCGGGCGCCGGCAGCAACTCCTCCGCCAGATCGAGGCGGCGAAATCGAAGCTCCGGCCGCAGATCCTCGGAGTCATGGGATCCGGTGGAAGTTTGACATCTGCAGGGAGCGTTTCTAGCCCCCGCGAGCTCGAACTCCGCCGGCAGACGCTCGTCAGGGCGATCGAGAAAGGCCGGCTCAGCTACGACGACATCTCGAAGCAGGTCATCGATCTGGGGAATGCGAATGCCGATCTCGAGAACCGCAAATCGGAAATCGATCAGCTCGCCCGGGTCACTGATCAGATCGGTTTGCAACTCGAGGCAACGTCGCTCGATCTCACTGCCCCCCCGCGAGTGACACTCCTCGAAGAGGCGGTCGTCCCGGGTGGAAGCGACACCGTGAAGCGGCTCATGCTGGCGCTGATGGCGGCCTGTGCCGGTGGCTCCTGTGGCGGGGCGCTGATTGTGGCGCTGGAGTACATGAGGAACCGGCTTGGGGATGTCGAGGAGATCCCGTCGCGGATCGGGGTGCGGGCAATCGGCACGATTCCCTGGATCGGAAAAACGAGGCGGGGCGGTGCCAACGAGTACCGCCTGGCGGAGAGTGTGGACAGTATCCGGACTATGCTTCTTCAGGGGAATCGGGAGACTGCCAGGGTCATCATGGTGACCAGCGCCGGCGAACGGGAGGCGAAGTCCTCACTGGCCGCGAATCTCGCTGCCAGCATCGCCCGTTCGGGTCACCGCACGCTCCTCATCGAAGGGAGCCTCAGGAATCCATCGGTGCACGCGGCCCTCCAGATCGACGCCGCGACCCCGGGCATGGCGGAACTGCTTCGCGGTGAAACAACGAACAATGAAGTCGTCCAGCCGACGGCGATCGACGGATTGTTTGCCGTGACGGCGGGAGCGGTTGACTACGACGCCATCACGGCCCTGTCGCGGCAGGAATTTCCCCGCATCATTCAGGTTTTCCGTGATTCGTTCGATCACGTCATCATCGATGCCGGGCCGGTGCTCGCCTACGCCGACACGCTCATCATGGGGCGGCAGAGCGATATCGCCATCCTCTCCACAATGCGTGATGTCAGCAGTGTCCCGGCGACGGTTGCGGCGTTGGATCGGCTCCGATCGGCCGGTGTCCGTGTTGCTGGATGTGTCTTGAGCGGTGTGAGTGATTCTGGGACGGGAAGCGCCAAGCGGTTTCCGGCGTGACGGCCTGTCGATCGATTGACCCATCAGGATTCCAGAGCAGATGAAATCAAACTTTCTGTCAACATGGCTGCCAATGTGTTTCGGATTGGTCGCCGTGATCGGCGTTACGGTTGCCCAGGGTTACATAACGGGGCGCTGGACCGGGAAGAACGTGAGTGAGGAGCTCCGCAAGGATGCCGCCCGGCTGGAGTCGTCTTTCCCGAAGGAGTTCGGCTCCTGGAAGATGGTCGGTGAGACGGAGGCCGATCCCGCGCAGCTCAAGGTGGCTGGTGCGGTGGGCCACATTTCGCGCGAGTACCAAAATGTCGAAAGTGGCGCCAGGGTGGGTGTCTTCGTGGTCTGTGCCACACCGAGCGACGCCTCTGGTCACACCCCCGATCGCTGCTATCCGAGCGCCGGCTTCGAGATCGCCGAGCAGGAGCACCGCGAGAACATCACGCTGCAGGATGGCGGGACGGCCGAGGCCTTCTCTGGCTCGTTCAAGAAGCCAGGGGAGAGCCTGCGAATCTTCTGGACGTATGCCGTGACCGGGAAGTGGGTTGCGCCGCAGATTGCCCGAATCGAACTGGCCAACAGCCCCGCCGTCTACAAGATCTACGCCATTATCGACGAGACGGCGATGCCACGGGGTGAAGGAGCCCGCACCGGGTTGCAGTTCCTTGCCGATCTGATCCCGGAGTTTGACCGGGCGATCTTTGTCGACGAGGCCACCGCACAGGTCAGGGCCGATGGTGGCACACCCACGTCAATCGGCTCGACCGGGGCATGAATCGCTGAGGCTTCCCCATCGTCGGTTGCGATATCTCCGGGGTGCTGCCGGGTGCTGATCACGAGGGTTTGAACGCCGGTCATGGAACTCGCGAGGAAACGGATCGTTGTTACCGGGGGCGCCGGGTTCCTGGGGACGGCCGTTTGCCGGGCTCTCAAGGCTCGCGGTGTGTCGCCTGACCAGCTGATCGTGCCGCGACGCGAGAACTGCGACCTCACCGACGAATCGGCCGTCGAACGCCTCTACGATGACGCCCGTCCGGATGTGGTCATCCATTTGGCTGCGGAGGTCGGTGGCATCGGTGCGAACCGGGCGGCACCGGGGCGTTTTTTCTACGCCAACATGGCGATGGGTCTCCATCTCATCGAGCATGCCCGCCGGGTCGGGCTCGAGAAGTTCGTCCATACAGGCACCGTCTGCGCGTATCCGCGGGATTGTGCCGTTCCGTTCCGGGAGGATGACCTCTGGAACGGTTATCCAGAAGTCACGAACGCACCGTACGGCATCGCCAAGAAGGCGTTGTTCGTGATGCTCGATGCCTACCGGCGGCAGTACGGGCTCCGATCAGCGGTGGTGGTGCCGGTGAATCTCTACGGTCCCGGGGACGACTTCGATCCCGCCACGAGCCATGTCATTCCCGCCCTGATCCGGAGGTGCGACGAGGCGCGCCGCGCCGGGCAGCCAGAGATCGTCTGCTGGGGTTCGGGAACCGCCACGCGGGAGTTCCTCCATGTCGAGGATGCCGCCGAGGCGGTGGTCCGGGCGGCGGAGCTGATCGATGATCCGATCCCGATCAATCTCGGCGGTGGGGCGGAGATCGCGATCCGTGATCTCGTGGCCAAGGTGGCCGAAGGATGTCGGTACGGTGGGCGGATCACCTGGGATCGATCGCAGCCGGATGGCCAGCCACGGCGCAGCCTCGACATCTCGCGCGCCCGATCGATGCTCGGATGGCAACCCGTCCACGACTTCGATGACGGGCTCGCGGAGACGATCCGGTGGTGGGCTGAGCGGACATGAGTTGCGCTGGGTGCCGATCAATCCACGATCGGCTCGAGGGCACCGTGGGAGAAGATGAAGCGTCGCGTACCGGCGGGGCCATCAAAGATCACCGTCACGACGGACCGTACGCCCGCGCCACTCACTCCGGCGGTCGTTCCCTCGCCATACTCAGCGTGCCTGACCCTCTGGCCGGTAGCCAAGGGGGCCTGGGCTTGCCGACCGCTGGTCCGTCTCGCGAGTTCGGCGGCAGTCTCTAATTTGGGGGGCATGGGGCGGTCCGTCCTCAAACCGGCCCTGGAGCTGGATCGCCCCGGTGGCGGAGGCAGATCATCTTCGGTCTCGAGCACGAGTCCGTCGTCCCTGATGGGCCTCGGCGGGGAGCCCTGGCGGGGCGCCGTCCATCCCTGTTCCTCCTCCCAGGCATCGGGAGGAAGCTGGGATTCGTCATCCTCGCGGGGTCGGCGCCCCCCCAAGCCCCCGGCCGGCGGGGCTTCGGTGCCCGTCACCTCCGCACCGGGGCCTGACATCTCTGCGAGGAACAGGCTGGGGCAGCCGATTCGCCGGGCCCCGCGGTAGTCGCGCATCCGGGCACAGCTGGCATGAACCTGCTCCATGCCACGGGTGATCCCCACGAACACGAGGCGCCGTTCCTCTTCGAGCTGGTCGGGCTGATCGAGGCTGCGTTGGTGGGGAAGAATCCCATCCTCCATGGCCACGAGGTAGACCACCGGGAATTCGAGTCCCTTGGCGGCATGAAACGTCATCAGCGAGACCCGATCGGCGGAGGGGTCCCAGGCATCGGTGTCGGCCACCAGGGCGGTGGTGTCGAGGAACGCGCCGAGCGGGGATTCGTCGATCCCGCGGGACTGTTCATCCGAGGCATATCCGGAATCGAATTGTCGGGCAGCTGTGATCAGTTCCTCTACGTTCGCGAGCCGGTCGTCTCCCTCCTCGTCCTCGTCGTCGGCGAGCATGGCGCGATAGCCGGTCTGCTCGAGCACCGCTTCGAGGATCCCGGCCACCGAGGGATCGCCGGCCGCCACGCCCGCGAGCGTGGCATGGAGCGCGGCAAACCGACCGATCGACGTGGCAGCCCGGGCCGGGAGACCGGTCACGGACTTCGCCCGTCGGCAGGCGGCGAGGAGTGGCACGGCATGATCGGTCGCCCAAGCCGAGAGGAGATCGAGCGACAGCCGCCCGATGCCCCGTGCGGGCACGTTGACGACTCGGAGGAGCGCTTCGTCATCACGCGGATTCCGCAGCAATCGCAGCCAGGCGATGATGTCACGGATCTCGCGTCGCTTGAAGAACTCGACCCCGCGGAGCAGTTGGTAGGGGACGCCGCGGGAACGGAGTGCGACCTCCAGGGAGCGGGAGAGGGCGTTGGTGCGGAAGAGGATCGCGAAATCCCGTGGTGAACGCCCAGACCGCGCGACCGCCGCGGCAATCTCGTCGGCAATCCGGTCGGCCTCCTCTCGCCCTTCTGCGTCGAGGACGATGCGCACGGGTACACCGTCGGGGGCATCGGTGAGGAGCTGTTTCGGCTTACGGCGCGTGTTGTGGCCGATGAGACGGTCGGCCGTGCCGAGGATGTTCGCCGTGCTTCGGTAATTGTGCTCGAGCTTCACGACGCTCGCGGTCGGGTAGTCGCGTTCGAACTCGAGGATGTTGCGGATGCTCGCGCCGCGCCACCCGTAGATCGCCTGATCGGGATCGCCGGTCACCGAGAGATTCGGGTGATCGATCGACAGGCCCCGGAGGATCGCATACTGGGCAGCATTCGTGTCCTGGTACTCGTCGACGAGGATCCAGCGGTGACGGGCGTCGAGTTGGCTGCGGAGTTCGGGGTTGTCGATGATCAACCGCGCCACATGAACGAGCAGGTCATCGAAGTCGACGGCATTGCATTCGAGCATCATCTGTTGATAGACCGGCCAGAGTTTCACGGCGACCTCGTCGGCCGGCCGGCCCCAGCGTGCTTCGAAGGTTTCCGGAGTGAGGAGGTCGTTCTTGGCGCGGCTGATGATCCCTGCGAGACGGTCGACTGGAGTGTGGGTGAGGTTCAGGCCGAGTCGCTTCGCCGCCCGCTTCATCACCGCCCCGGAGTCATCGGTGTCGAGAATCGAGTAGTCGCTGGTCAACCCGACCATCCTGGCGTGGGTCCGGAGCAACCGGGCCGCGAAACGGTGGAACGTCCCCATCTCGACCGGCTGCGGGCCGACGAGCGACGTCACCCGGCGGCGCATCTCGTCGGCGGCCTTGTTGGTGAACGACAGGGCCACGATGGTGTGGGCCGGTATCCCCTGCAAGATGAGGTGGGCGATCCGGTGGGTGACGACACGCGTCTTGCCGCTGCCCGGCCCCGCAAGCACCAAGAGTGGGCCGTCCATGTGAGTGGCTGCCCGACGCTGGGATGCATTGAGGCTGTCGAGTTGCATGCGGTCGTCCTGCCTGCCACCGGGTGGATGAATCCCGGAAGTCTGCGGGGTCTGGGAAGATCTGCGTCGATGCCCGCCGGGTGGTAGTCGGAATCGCGCGATCCCGAGTATATTTCCTCCCCGTTGGAAGACGGTGCCATCAAATCATGGAACGGTTCATCGACGGGGCGGGGTGACACTCGGGCCGACTCGATCAGAGCACGACGTGATCGTGGACAGACTTGACGCTTGGATTTCATATCGGAACAGGGATGTCCGATGGAGTCCCGTCACGCAAGCTTCCGATTCCCGGCTATCCCCGGGACATCGAGCCCCTGGGCCGGGAAACCGGTCCGCCGCACGGGAGGGAACCCATGCCACGCGTTCCGTACAGGAATATGACGCAGTCGGACGAAATGGCGGAGAAGCTCGACATGAGCACCGCCGAGATCGGACTCTCGGTTCGGACGACGAATTGCCTCGAGGAGAAGGGCATCTTCACGGTGCACGACCTCCTCAAGTGCACGCGTGCCGACCTCCTCGGAATCTCCAATTTCGGCGAGAAGACGCTCGAAGAGGTCTATCGAGCCCTCGAGAAAATCGGATTTTACCGCTCGGCCCAGCCGTCGTCCGCGCAGTCCACAGCGCTGGGGACGAACGGTCCGGCAGGTGCCGAAGGGCACTCCTGAAGTCCGGTCGAACGATCCGGAGCATCGGGCAGGGCGGGGTGAACCGCGGGCCGGGGCACGTTCGGGATGGCCGGTCATGAGACTTCCGCGGTTCTTCACGAAAAAGCGGGGCCATCGGAGAACCGACTCCCAAGCCTGGGGGTCGTTTGCCGAAGGGCTTTTTTATGCGTTGCTGGTCGGTGCCGGGGTCGTCTTCGGACTGCTCCTGGTGACCGGTGCGGTGACCTACGCGCCTGCCGATCCCGACTCGGTCGTGCTCCAGCGGGGCTACGAATGGTGGATGTGGCTGCTGACGCTGCTGATGCCCGTGGCGCTGCTGGCTTTTGGTGGGTCTGGTCTCGTTCGCGTCGTGCGAACGTGGGGAAAATCCCAGGAATACCGTGCCGCGGCGTCACGAGCGGTGATCCTCGAGGGACTTGCCGGTCCGTCGGCGGGGGCGGCAGGTCGTCCGGCGATCCCGTCGTGCGACAACCTCGAGAACTCTCCCGGCATCGTCCTTCGCTACCGACTCCCTCTGGAGAGTCCTGAGAACTGGTCGTTGGTCGGGTTTGGATTGTTCGCGCTCCTGTGGAACGCTGTCGTCGTCGTGCTTGCCGTCGGCGTTGGGGCTGATCTCATCGGCGGCACGACCGATTGGTTGCTGATCGGTCTCCTCGTGCCGTTTGTCGTCGTCGGTGTGGGTGGGGTGGCGCTGTTCGTCAGATCGGTCGTGCTCTCCACGTCGGTGGGGCCGACGCACGTGGAGATCTCCGATCACCCGCTCGTCCCAGGCAGGCGGTATGACATCCGGCTCGGCCAGGGGGGCGCGCACCTTTTCCGATCGATCGATCTCGCGCTCGAATTGGAGGAGACGGCGACATTCCGTCAGGGTACCGATACGAGAACCGAGCGGATCGTCGTGAGGCGAGTCACCGTCTCGGGGTGGCAACGCGTCCAACCGGTGCCCGGCGGGATCTTCGAAGCGCGCGTGCCGTTGACGATCCCGGCCGATGCGATGCACTCCTTCTCGAGCGAGAACAACGCCGTTCAATGGCGGATCGTGGTCCGTGCGCAGCCTGACCGGTGGCCAGAATTCATCCGTGTTTTTCCCGTTGTGGTGCTCCCCGTCACAGCGCCAGGCGCCGGGGCCGTCCCCGAATCAGTGGAGGCAATGGGATGAACGCTGCCGATAGCCACGGGGGAAGCGCCCATGGTCCCGCTGGTTCAACGCCGTTCCCGCGCATGGAGCTCCGCTTCAGTCATCCGGGCCGGAGGTACGAGCCGGGAGAATGGGTCACAGCCGAGTACACCATCGACGGCCTCAACGGAGAGCGGCCCCGCGCATTGGAACGTTCCGCCCTGTGGTACACCGAGGGCAAGGGGGAGGAGGATCTCGGTGTCCATTTCTTCGAACGCTTCTCGACGCCCGAGACCATCGATCGCGTCGTGCCAGAGGGCATCTTCGCCCTCCAACTGCCGCCGAGCCCACTGTCCTATGAAGGGGTGATCGTGAAGATCCGCTGGTGCATCCGCCTGCGAATCTTCTTCGAGTCGGGACGCGACCATGTCTCGGAGCATGTGTTCACCGTCGGCCGCGTTCCTCCATCGATCCTGCCGTGAGCCATCCTCGGGACGTCGCGCCATGGATGTCGGACAGACGATTCACCGTCCCAATCCATTCGCCACGCGATACGTCGCGTCGGCCCGTCTTCTGCCACGGGACGAGCAGGGCGGGATTCTCAATCTCGCGTCGCTCGTCGCCAGGCTTGATGCGCTCGGAGGATCGGGGGCGATCGTCGGTCCGCACGGGACGGGGAAGTCGACCGTACTCTCCCATCTGGGCGACTTCATCGCGACCGGGAAACGGCCCGTGGACAGGGTCAGGCTGCGGAGCCGGCGCGACATTCCCGCCGCCGTCCGCTCGGTCCGCGATGCTTCCCGGGACGGGCTGCTCTGCATCGACAGTTGGGAGCTCCTCGGATTTGCCGGCCGGGCCGTCGTCCGCGGTCTGGCCAGGATCCGCGGAGTCGGCCTGTTGGTCACATCCCACGGTCCGGCGGGCCTGCCGACACTGATTTCCTGCCGGGGCACCAGAGCACTCCTTGGGGCACTGGTCGGCGAGCTCCCCGACCATGACGAGTGGTTCGGCAGGACGATCGTCGCCGCCGATCTGGATGCGGCGCTCGGCGCGTCCAACGGGGACGTGCGGCAGGCCCTCGACCGGCTCTACGACCGCTTCGAACGGGGCCGGCTGCGGATGCCGCACTGAAGGGGCTCCCGGGGGTTTTCCGTCGGGTGGCCCTCCGCAGAAGCGCCGGCGCCGGTCGGTCGTACCGATCGTGCGATTGGTGACGGTTGTGCGGTGACCGCCGCTGAAATTTACGTTTTTACTCCCGAAATAAATTGCCCAGCCCCCCGGGTCGGCAACCTACGCTAGACAGGATCGTGGAGGTGGCCATGCCCGTGCTGGCCAGCCGCTGCGGCGAATGGTGGGATGGCATTCGGGCGATTCCGAGGAGTGTGTCATGAACGTGCGGCGTTTGGTCGTGACGATGAACCTGGCTGTGGCCCTGGCGCTGGGAGCCCCTCGCGTCGGCTCGGCGCAGTGCTGTCTCAATGACCTGTTTGCCGGTTTCCATTCCTGCTTTTACAAGGCCCCCCAGGCCTACGCCGTCGCGCCGGTCGTGGCTCCAGTGGCAGCGCCGGCGATGGTGATGGCGCCGGCGATGGCGCCGGCCATGCCGGTCATGGCGCCGGTGCCCATCGCCCCTCCACCCCCCGTGACGGTTCCCGTCCAGCAGGTGAGCTACGTCCCCGAGACGACGTATCGAACCGAATACCGCTCGGTGCCGGTGACCAGTTACAAGCCCTCCTGCGAGATCGATCCCTGCACCGGTTGCCCGCGTGATTGCATGGAGCAGGTGACCAATTACGTCCAGCAGGCGGTCAACGTCCCGGTCACGCAGTACCGCGCCGTCTATTCCACGAAATACGTCCAGATGCAGCCCCAGCAAGGATATGGCCAGCCCGCCTACGGCCAGCCGGCGTATGGCCAGCCCGCCTACACCCAGCCGATGGTGGGAGCGCCCGCGGCGGCCCCGGCCGCCGCAGCGCCGTCGTCGGCGTGGGTTCCGGGGACCGGCGTCGCTCCGGGGCCGGCAGGGGCAGCGACGAGCCCGTTTGCCGCGCCGGTGCAGACAACGCCGCAGGCGTGGGGCGCCGCCGGCGCCGATATCTCCCAGCAGGTCCTCCCCGGTCAGACGAACATCTCGGCCCCGGTTCTCCAGCAGGGGGGCTCCGTAGCGCCGCCGACCTATCAACCGCAGATCGTTCCGCAGAGTGGGGCCTTCCCGGTGCCCCAGCAACAGACGCCGCTGCTCCAGCCGACCAATCCACCAGCGCTCACCCCGGCCCCGTCGTTGAGGCCCGTCACGGAATTGCCGCAGAGCGGTGGCCAGGCCAGTTCAACGCCGGCCGCGTCGGGAACCAGCGCTGTGGCCCCGGCGGAGGGATCGCTGTCCCCCGCACCGGCCGCGGTTCAGGCCCCCACCGACAAGCCGATCGGCGGGGATTCTGTCCCCCAGGCCGGTGCCCAGCGACTCGTTCCGATCCCGGTCGCACCCGCCGCCCCTGCCCCCCGTGGAACGACTCCCGGCATGCCGACGGTCCCGGGGCCCGGGCCGGGAACGACCACCGGGGCCTTCCCGCGACTCCTCGCGCCGACGGCCCACACCACGTCGTGGCAGCCGGTCGCCCCTCGTCCGGCCCCCTATCCCACCGCAGCCCTGCCGTCGCGTCCACAGCAGTGAGCTGACGGGGTCCGTTCCAGCGGGATCCTCCTTGACCAACGCCGACGTCGCCGCCCTCTTCGATCGCCTCGCCGACCTCCTCGAATACGACGGGGAGAACGCGTTTAGGATTCGCGCTTACCGCGCCGCGGCCCGGACCATCGCCGATCAGGTTGATTCCCTCGAATCGATCCGTGGGGACGAAGCACGATCCCTCACCGACCTCGACGGCATCGGCAGGGATCTCGCCACCAAGATTGAGACGATCCTCGACACCGGCAAACTTCCACTCCTCGAGGAGTTGTCGGCCCGGGTTTCGGTCGGGGTGTTCGATCTGCTACGGGTGCCCGGGCTCGGGCCGAAGAAGGTCCGCTTGCTCGTCGATTCCCTGGAGATTGATTCGCTCGATGCCCTCGAGGCGGCCTGCCGCGCCGCAACGGTGCGCGGGGTGAAGGGGTTCGGCGAAAAGACGGAAGCCATGATCCTCAAGAACATCGCCTTCGTCAGGGGCGCTGCCGTGCCGCGGCAACTCTGGGAGGAGGCCGATCAGGTTGTCACCGACATCGTCGCCTGGATGCGCGGCTGTCCGGCCGTCGAGCGGATCGAGGCGGCCGGGAGTTGGCGGCGGGGGTGCGAGACGGTCGGCGACATCGATCTTGTCGCCGTGGCGACCGACGCTGCGCCGGTGATGGAGCACTTCCGGCGGTGGGCCCATGCGGTGGAGGGCATCGTGGCAGGCCCGACGAAGTCGAGTATCCGTGGGCCGCGCGGACTCCAGTTCGATCTCCGAGTCGTCGGGGCGCCCTCCTTCGGGGCCGCCTGGCAGTACTTCACCGGCTCGAAGGAGCACAACATCCGTCTCCGTTCGTGGGCACGCGAGCGGGGCTGGTCGCTCAACGAATATGGCTTCCAGCCGGTCGGGGCTTCCGCCCCGGCGGCGCCCCCTCCGGCGGCGACCGAGGCCGAGGTCTACGGGGCCCTCGGGCTCGCCTGGATCCCCCCGGAACTGCGCGAGGGGCGCGACGAGGTCCTGCTGGCGGCCGAGGGGAGGCTCCCCTTCCTTATCGAGGAGCAGGAGATCCGTGGCGATCTCCACATGCACACCACCGACACCGACGGCGAGGACACGCTTGTCGAGATGGTCCGCGGCGCGCGGGAGCGAGGTCTCGAGTATGTCGCGATCACCGATCATGGCCAGCGTGTCACGATGGCCCGCGGGCTCGACAAGACGCGACTCCTCGGGCAGTGGGATCGGATCGACAGGCTCAATGAGACGCTCGCCGCCGAGGGGCCGGCGCCGATCATCGTGCTCAAGGGGATCGAGGTCGACATGCTCGAGCGCGGCGGGCTCGACCTTCCCGACGACGTACTCTCACGCGCTGATTGGGTCGTCGCGAGCCTCCACTACGGGCAGTCACAGCCCAGGGACCGGATCACGGAGCGGATCCTGGAGGCGATCCGCCATCCCGCCGTGAGGGTCATCGGGCATCCCACCGGCCGCCTCATCAATCGCCGCCCCGCCTACGACGTTGACATGGAAGCGGTGATCGCGGCTGCGGCTGCGGCGGGCACGTTCCTGGAAATCAATGCCCATCCGAGCCGACTCGACCTCGACGATCACCACGCGGCCGCCGCTCGACGGGCCGGCGTGAGGATGGTGATCTCGACCGATGCTCATTCGGTCCGGGGGCTTGGCGTGATGCGGTGCGGCGTCCTCCAGGCGCGCCGTGCCGGGCTGACCCGCGCCGACGTCGTCAATACCCTCGGCTGGAGTGACTTCCGTCGGCTGCTCGGGGGACGGTCGACCTGATCATTCGGGCGACCGTACGCAGCGGAAACCGATGTGGTTGGCCCCTGACGACACCTCCCCTTTCCCCCGCGTGCCGACAATGTATCGGGAGCAGTATTGGTCGGTGCAGAGGAACGAGCCTCCCCGCAGCGCCCGTTTGGCCTGGCCCGGTTCCTGCGGGTCGTGGCTCGTGTCCGGTCCCTGCGGATTGCGCAGTGGCTGGGCCGACCTGCGGGCATCGCGGGCGTAGGTGTCGGGGCGGTACCAGTCGGTACACCACTCCCAAACGTTTCCCGACATGTCGTGCAGGCCGTAGGGGTTGGCTGGGTACGTGGCGACCGGCGCTGCGAATACGAAGCCGTCCGCGGCAGTGTTGTTCGCCGGAAACGGCCCCTGCCAGATGTTGGCCATCTCCCGCCCTTCCGGCTGGAACTCGTCTCCCCAGGGGTACATCGATCCCGTCATGCCGCCGCGAGCGGCAAACTCCCATTCGGCCTCGGTCGGAAGGCGTTTGCCGGCCCATGTCGCAAACGCCACGGCGTCGTCATGGGCGATCTGCACCACCGGATCGCCACCATGCCCCTCGATCGAGCTGTCCGGGCCGGTGGGGCGGCGCCAACAGGCCCCCGGGACGTACGTCCACCACTGGTAGTGGTTGTCGAGGGATACCGGTCCCTCGGGCGGCGTGAAGACGATCGAGCCGGCAATGAGGTTCTCGGCCGGTGCTTCTGGGAAATCCTCGGCGCGGGGGGGCGTCTCGGCCACGGTCACATAGCCGGTCGCTGCCACGAACGTCGCAAACTGGTCGTTGGTGACCTCGGTGGTGTCCATCCAGAACCCGTCGACGTGGACACGGTGTACCGGCCGGCCGTCGGGCATCGGATCGTTGCCGCCGAACGGTCTGCCACGCGGGTCGTCGCATCCCATTGAGAACTCGCCGCCAGGGATCCACACCATTCCTCTTGGAGGCTCGGCAGCCGGGGCTGCTGGGCCGGGGCGGGTCGCCTCGAAGCCCCGTCCCTGGGCTCGGCCCGCGCGGGGGGCCTCCCGAGTGGCGAGGAGCACGACAGCAACGAGCACGGCCGCCGTTGCCAGGCCGAGAAGGAGCGGCCAGGGCACGTCACGCTCAACGGAGGATCGTGCCGCCACGGGAGAATCTCCAACGAAACGACGGCTGGGCGCGGCGTTCCGGCGCCGCCCCCCGCCGTTCATCCCCGCGAGTCTGGCATACGGGGCCTCGACGGGGAAGCGCCGCTGGCCGGCAGCCGGTCAGCGGGCGCCCAGGTTACCGACGTCAGCCTTTTCCCCCGGGCGCGTGCCCGAGGCATCGATGGTTTTGGTAACGGTGACACTGTCTGCGAAGACGGTGCCGTCACCGAGTGCCCCCTCGCCCGTCCAGAGCCGTCCCTTGATCTCGATGACGTCACCGGGCCTGACCATTCCGATCTGGGATGTGGCGACCTCGACGACCGCATCCTCGGCCAAGGGGATCGTGAGCCGCCGGATCTTCCCGGCGTCGACACGGATGGAGAGGATGCCCCGCTTCAACTGGACGACCTTTCCGACGATCATCTCGTCGATCCCCGGCGTGACGGACGTCGGCTTGGCCTCCGCCGTTGGGGTGGCGACATGGAGGAGCTGAATCGGGGTCGAAGCCCTTCCTTTACCGTCGACGTTCGCCTGAAAACGGACAAGCATGCCGGGGCTGAGCAGGGAGATGGCGGCCGTCCCGTTGACGTCGACGCGTGACACTCCAGCGGGATGGAGGAGCGCGACCCGCTCTACCGGTCCCGTGCCGTCGTTGGAGGTTTGGAGAAAGGCCACAGCGCCCCCAGCATTGGTGCCGGTGACCCCCTTTACTACCCCGCGGAACTCATCCTCCGGGAGGCTGTCGATCGACAGCTTGTTGTTCTCCACGGGGAGCGTGATCGCCTTGTTCGTGTTCCGGCAGGCGCCGAGGTTCCAAAGCCGTTCGTAGGCCTTTTGGATCGCCGCTGACTTGAAAAACGTTCCCCAGTGGATCGTGCCGTCGGGGAGGACCGGCGGCGTGGGATCCTGGCTGTCGGCATAGGGGTTGTAGGGGGCCACCTGCGCGAACACGACCGGGAGCGAGCCGCTTCCAGTCACAGCCAGCACGAACCCGAGGAGTACCGCCCCCGATTCCCGGAGTGGCTGAGCGAAAGGCCCGGTCCGGCGGAGGGCAAGGAGGGAATGCATCGGGGGACTCCGGAGGAAAGGCCATTCCATGGTCCTTCGGCGCCACGGAGCGTCCAACCGCACTCGGGCGGCTCCCCATGGAACGTCCGGACCGACCGTTAAGACTGGCCCAAAGGCCGGTCAGAGCGGGGCGTGCCCCCCATCGGCTTCAGGCAGCGTGGCGACGTCGGAGTCACCAGCCAGCCGGGTATCGTGGCCCGGAGCGGCTTCCTCGAGGAGGGGGAACTGCCGCGCGAGCACATTCCCGACCCGGTCGTTCCGCAGCGATTCGAGGGCCTCGGGGCGGACACGGACCTCCGAATTCTGGAACGTGTTGAAACCGGTTCCGGCTGGGATGAGGTGGCCGAGAATAACGTTTTCTTTGAGCCCAACGAGGTTGTCGACTTTGCCGGCGAGGGCCGCCTCGGTGAGCACCTTCGTCGTCTCCTGAAAACTGGCCGCCGAGATGAAGCTCGAGCTCTGGACGCTCGCCTTCGTGATCCCGAGCAACTGGGTGCTCGCCGTGGCCGGCTTCGGCTTGACCCCCTTGGATGGCGTGCCGCCGAGGGCCTCGATCTGGGCGTTGGCCTGGGCGAGGATCTCCTTCGGAACGACCGACCCGACAGCGAACTCACTGTCCCCCTTGTCGGTGATCCGCAGGCTCTCGGAGATCTGCTTGTTGGCCAGTTGGAAATCGAACCGGTCCATAACACTCCCCGGGAGCAGCGTCGTGTCGCCGACCGACTCGATCTTCACCTTGCGCAGCATCTGCGACACGATGATCTCGATGTGCTTGTCGTCGATGTCGACCCGCTGACTGCGGTAGACGTTTTGAATCTCACGGACGAGATACTGCTGCACGGCGTCCTCGCCCGAGATCCGCAGAATGTCGTGGGGAACCAGCGGCCCGTCGACAAGCGCCTCCCCCTCCTTGACCTCGTCGCCGGTGTGCACCCGCATGTGCTTGCCTTGGCTGACGAGGTGCTCCTCTTCGCGGCCAGACTCGTTGCGGACAACGATCGTCCGCTTGCCGCGGCGCTTCTCTCCCTTGACCTCAACGCGGCCGCTGATCTCGGCCATGATCGCCGGATCCTTCGGCTTGCGAGCCTCGAAGATCTCGGTCACGCGCGGCAGGCCACCGGTGATGTCCTGGGTTCCCGATGCCTCACGCGGCGTCTTGGCGAGGATGTGACCCGCTTTCACGACATCCCCCTCGTTAACCTCGATGTAGGCTTTTTCGGGCAGATAGTAGAAGCCGAGGGTCTTGCCATCGTCGTCGAGTAGCGCGATCTGCGGCTGATAGACCCCCTTGTGCTCCATGATCATCCGCCGGACGTGGCCGCTGGGGTCCTTCTCGATGCGCACCGTCTCGTTCTCGATGACGTCCTCGTAGCGAACCTTGCCAGACACCTCCGAGAGGATCGGGATCGAGTGCGGGTCCCATTGGATGAGCACGGTGCCCGGCTTGACCTCGTCCCCTTCCTTCACCTTCAGAATAGCACCAGCCGGAACGTCGATCTTCTCGAGATCGTTCCCTTTTGCATCGCTGATGGTGATCTCGCCGTTGCGGGCGAGCACGACCTGTTGGCCGTTCTCGTCGGGCACGCTCCGGAGGCGGGCAAAGCGGACCGTGCCGGCGCGCTTCGTCTTGCTCTGATTTTCCTCAAGGGCACGCTGGCCGACGCCGCCGATGTGAAACGTGCGCATCGTGAGTTGCGTGCCCGGTTCACCGATGCTCTGGGCGGCGATGATGCCGACGGCCATTCCTTCCTCGACGAGCGATCCGGTCGAGAGATCCATGCCGTAGCAGAGACGGCAGACACCGAGCGGAGCCTCGCAGGTCAGCGGACTGCGGACTTGGACCTTCTCCAGCCCGAGTTCTTCGATCTGCTGCGCGATCTTCGGCGTGACCAGTTCGTCCTCTCGAACGATCACATCCCCACTGATCGGGTTGGTGATGTCTGACCGGCTGACGCGTCCACGGAGGCTGTCGGCGAGCCGCACTTCGACCTTCTCACCACGGTAGATCACCCCCTTTTGGATCCCCTGTGGCGTGCCGCAATCATGCATCGTGACGACGACGTTTTGGGCGACGTCTGCCAGTTTGCGCGTCAGATATCCCGAGTCGGCGGTCTTGAGGGCCGTGTCGGCCAGACCCTTGCGGGCCCCGTGGGTCGAGCTGAAATACTCGAGGACGGTCAGCCCCTCGCGGAAGTTCGCCTTGATTGGCGTCTCAATGATCTTCCCCGACGGCTTGGCCATCAGCCCACGCATCCCGGCGAGCTGACGAATCTGTTCCACACCGCCACGGGCACCGGAGTGGGCCATGAGGTAGATCGGATTGACGTAGCCGTCGACCCTCGACTCGCTGGCCGTGTCCTTCTCGAGGGCGGCCATCATCCCCTTGGTGATCTCCTCACGGGCGTGCGTCCACGCATCGAGCACCGAGTTGTAACGCTCGCCGTCAGTGATGACGCCCTTCTGGTAACGCTTGAGGATCTTGAAGACCTCCTTGTCGGCGTCACCGATGATCTTCGACTTGTCGGCCGGCGTGATGAGGTCGTCGGTCGCGAACGACAGGCCGCTCTTGGTGCTCCAACTGAAGCCGGTGCGGTTCATGTCGTCGAGGAGATCGATTGTCAGTCGCCGTCCGAGGGCCTGGTAGCAGTCGGAGATCACGCGGGCCAGTTCGCTCGACCGCATCGGGATGTTGTAGAAGAGCATTCCATCCGGCAGGACGGAATTAAAGAGGACACGACCGGCGGTTGTTTCGATGATCACGCCGGGCTTCGACTGCGACATGTCCTCCATCTTGAGACACCGCTTCGGCGGGAGCTTGACCCGGATTTTGGCGTGCGTGGCGACCTTGCCAAGCGAGTGGGCCAGTTCGACCTCCTCGACGTCCTTGAACACCATTCCCTCCCCCTTGCGGTTGGGGAGTTGCATGGTGAGGTAATAGCACCCCATCACCACGTCCTGCGACGGGCTGATGATCGGCGCCCCGTTGGCCGGGCTGAAGATGTTGTTCGTCGACAGCATCAACGTGTGGGCCTCAACCTGAGCTTCGATCGAGAGCGGCAGGTGGACGGCCATCTGATCGCCGTCGAAGTCGGCGTTGAAACCCTTGCAGACCAGCGGGTGGAGCTTGATCGCGTTCCCCTCGACGAGGATCGGCTCGAATGCCTGGATGCCCATGCGATGGAGCGTTGGGGCACGGTTGAGGAGCACAGGATGGTTGCGGATAACCTCCTCAAGGATGTCCCACACCTCGGCATCCTTCCGCTCGAGCATCTTCTTCGCGCTCTTGATCGTGTCGGCGTGGCCGAGTTCCTTGAGGCGACGGATGATGAACGGCTGGTAGAGCTCCAACGCGATCTTCTTGGGCAGGCCGCACTGGTGGAGCCGGAGCGTCGGGCCGACGACGATCACGCTCCGCGCCGAATAATCGACACGCTTCCCAAGGAGATTCTCGCGGAAGCGCCCCTGCTTCCCCTTGATCATGTCGGTGAGGCTCTTGAGCGGGCGGTTACTCGAGGCGAGCACCGGCCGCTTGCAGCGGTTGTTGTCGAACAGGGCGTCGACGGACTGCTGCAGCATCCGCTTCTCGTTGCGGATGATGACCTCGGGCGCGTTGAGATCGACCAACTTCTTGAGGCGGTTATTGCGGTTGATGATCCGGCGGTAGAGGTCGTTGAGATCGCTCGTGGCGAAATTGCCCGAATCGAGCATCACCAGCGGCCGCAGGTCGGGGGGGATGACCGGAATGACGTCGAGAACCATCCACTCGGGCTTGTTCTCGCTGTCACGGATCGCCTCAACGATTTTGAGGCGATTGACGAGGTCCTTCTTCTTCTGCTTCGAGCCGGTCGTATGGAGCTCCTCGCGGAGCTCCTTCGAGAGGCTAACGAGATCGAGCAGGAGGAGGAGCTTGCGCACCGCCTCGGCCCCCATCTCGGCATCGAAGCCGGTTTCGCCGTAGTTGGCCCGCGCTTCGCGGTACTCCTCCTCGGTGAGGAGTTGCTGGCGCTTCAGCGGCGTGTCCTTCGGGTCGAGGACAACGTAATCCTGGAAGTAGATCACCTTCTCCAGGCTCGACGTCTTCATGTCGAGCAACGCCCCAAGGCGGCTCGGCATTGCCTTGAAGAACCAGATGTGGACGACCGGCGCTGCCAGCTCGATGTGGCCCATGCGCTTGCGGCGGACGCGGCTGTGGGTGACCTTCACGCCGCAGCGGTCGCAGATCATCCCCTTGTACTTCATCCCGCGGTACTTTCCGCAGGAGCACTCCCAATCCTTCTCCGGTCCGAAGATCTTCTCGCACATCAGGCCATCCTTTTCGGGACGGTATGTGCGGTAGTTGATCGTCTCGGGCTTCTTCACCTCGCCAAACGACCAGCTCTTGATGTCATGGGGCCGAGCCAGGCTGATCTTCACGGCAGAATAGTCGTTGACGCGATCGTAGGTGGATTCACCGATGCTCACGAGACGTCTCCTTAGAAGAACCCTGATGGGCTGTTGAGGGTGGCGTTGGGGTCGCCGGGATCGGATGCGGTGGGAAAAAAACGGGAACCGGTGGGTGACACGGTTGCGTCACCCACCGGGGTCGGCGGTAGGAAGGAGCGGTCAGAGCCGCCGCTTCTCAAGCGACATGTTGAGGGCCAGACCACGGATCTCGTTGGTGAGCACGTCGAAGCTCGCCGGGGTGCCGGCTTCGAGGGTGTTTTCCCCCTTTACCATGCTCTCGTAGATCTTCGTGCGCCCCTCGACGTCGTCGCTCTTGACGGTGAGGAGTTCCTGGAGGATGTAGGCAGCGCCGTAAGCCTCCAGAGCCCACACTTCCATCTCTCCGAACCGCTGGCCGCCGAACCGCGCCTTGCCCCCCAGCGGCTGCTGGGTGATGAGGGAGTACGGGCCGGTGGAGCGGGCGTGCACCTTGTCGTCGACGAGGTGGTGAAGCTTGAGCATGTAGATGTAGCCGACGGTCGTCTCCTGCTCGAGTCTCTCGCCGGTGCGGCCGTCGTAGAGTTGTGTCTTGCCATGCCGGGGGAGGTTCGCCTCTTCGAGAACGTCGTTGATCTCCTCCTCACTCGCTCCGTCGAACACCGGCGTGATCGCCTGGAAGCCGAGCACCTTTCCGGCCCAGCCAAGGTGGGTCTCGAGGATCTGCCCGACGTTCATGCGGCTCGGCACACCGAGCGGGTTCAGCAGGATCTGCACCGGTGTCCCGTCGGCAAGAAAGGGCATGTCTTCCTTGGGGAGGATCTTCGCGATCACACCCTTGTTGCCGTGGCGGCCGGCCATCTTGTCGCCGACGCTGATGGCCCGCTTGGCGGCGACGTACACCTTCACCATCTGGAGCACGCCGGGGCGGAGTTCATCACCGCGCTTCATGCTGTTGAGACGCCGTTCACGGGAGTCGATGGCATCCTCGACGGCAGGCCACATTGCCTTGTGGATTTTTTCCACCTCGGGTTTGGCCTTCGGCGAGCGGAGATCGAGCTCCTCGATCCGGAACGCAGCGGCCCGCTCCGCCACCACCTTGTGCTCCTGATCGCGGACCAGCGAGCTGCCGTCGACCGCCGTCAGCGGCTTTCCGATGGCCTTGCCGATCTCCTCGACCATCGCGCTGAAGCTCTCGGCAACGCGGGCATTTCCCTCGTTCTCGACCTCCTTGAGCTGCTTCTCGAACTCGCGGCGCTCGTCCTCCGAGAGGCTCATGCGACGCGAGAACTTCTCGGTGGCGATGACGATCCCCTCAACGCCAGAGGGCACCTCAAGGGAGTCGTTTTTCACGTCTTCGCCGGCCCGGCCGAAGATCGCGTGGAGGAGCTTTTCCTCTGGCGTGAGCTCAGTCTTGCTCTTCGGCGACACCTTGCCGACGAGGATGTCGCCGGAGCGGACGAAGGTGCCGATCTTGACGATGCCCCCTTCGTCGAGGTTATGGAGAGCACGCTCGCCAACGTTGGGGATGTCGCGGGTGAACTCCTCACGGCCAAGCTTCGTGTCGCGGATTTCAATGTCGTACTCCTCGATGTGGATCGAGGTGTAGACGTCGTCCTCAACCAGCTCCTCGCTGATGATAATCGCATCTTCGAAGTTGAATCCGTCCCAGGCCATGAAGCCGACGAGGACGTTGCGGCCGAGAGCCAGTTCGCCCTTGTAGATCGCGGCACCGTCAGCAAGCACCTCCCCCTTCTCGACCTTCTGGCCGAGATTGATGATCGGCTTCTGGTTCTGACACGTGCGCTCGTTGAGGCCGACGTACTTCCGCAGCCGGTAGATATCGGGGGCGACGATGCCGCCTGGCGAGACTTCGATCCGCTCGGCGTCGCAGTAAGTCACCGTACCCTTGCGGGCGGCACGGACGATGAGCCCAGAGTTGGCCGCAACGTCGCGCTCCATGCCGGTGGCCACGATCGGGGGTTCGGTGACCAACAGCGGCACGGCCTGCCGCTGCATGTTGGAGCCCATCAACGCCCGGTTGGCGTCGTCATGCTCGAGGAACGGAATCAGACCCGCAGAAACGCCAACCATCTGGCTGGGGGCGACGTCGATGTAGCCCACATCCTCGGCCCTGACGAGGACGAAATCGCCGCGGTTGCGGGCGATGATGTTGTCCCCCTCGATCCTGCCATCGACAACGGGCGCATCGGCCGGCGCGAGCGTCGCATCATGCTCCTCGTCGGCCCGCAACCAGACAACGTCATCGGTCAGCCGGCACTTCGACACCTTTCGGTAGGGGGTGACGAGGAAGCCGTAGGAATCGACCCCGGAATAGATCGCGAGGCTCGAGATCAGGCCGATGTTCGTGCCTTCGGGCGTCTCGATCGGGCAGATCCGACCGTAGTGAGAGATATGAACGTCGCGCACCTCGAAACCGGCTCGCTTGCGATTCAAGCCTCCCGGTCCGAGCGCCGAGAGCCGGCGTTCGTGGGTGAGCATTGACAGTGGATTCGTCTGGTCAACCACCTGCGAGAGCTCGCCACGACCAAAGAAATACTCGATGGCTGCGGAAATACTCTTGGGATTGATGAGCGAACGGGGCGTCATCTCCGTGACGTCCTTGAGGCTCATCCGCTCCTGAACGGTGCGCCGGAGTTTCAGAAAGCCCTTGCGGAGTTCGTCGCTGGCCAGTTCATCGATCGTCCGCAGTCGGCGATTGCCGAGGTGATCGATGTCATCGACCTCGACCTCGTTCTCACCCTCGGAGAGAAGGAGCATGTACTTGATCGCAGCGATCAGATCGTCGGGGCGGAGCGTCATCTCGGTCTCGGGGACCGAAAGCCCGAGTTTCCGGTTGATGCGGAAGCGGCCGACGCGGCCGAGACGGTAGCGGTTGGTGTCCTTGAACTTCTCGTCGAACAGGGTCCGGGCCTTGTCGAGGGCCGGGGGATTGCCCGGCCGAAGCCGCTGGTAGATGCGGACGAGGGCATCCTGATGACTGGGTGAGACGCCGGTGCGGCGCTTCGATTCGTCGGCGTCCTCGCGGAGGCTATTCATGATGAGCGGCACCTTCTGCTCATCCATCACTTCCACCGCCGGAAGACCCGATGTGCAGATCAGTTCAGCCTGATCGTGCGAGATCTTGCAGCCGGCCTCGATGATGATCTCGCCGGCCCGCTCGTTTGGCGATCCGTCCTTGTGCTTGGAGGGATAGACGATGTCGTCGACCGCAATCCGCCCCTCGATCTTGGGGACGTAACGCCCGCCATCTGCCTTTACTTTCTCCGGCTCGTAGAAGAGCTTGAGGATCTCGGCGTCGTGGGTGTACTTCTCGTCCATCGCCCGCAGGAGCGTCAGTGCGGAGAACTTTCCGCTCTGGTCGATGCGCACCTGGAGCGTGTCCTTCTTCGAAACATTGAGCTCAATCCAACTCCCGCGCTCTGGAATGATCCGGCAATTGTGGGTCTTGCGATCTGCCGATTCGGTGTCAGCCACAAAGTCGATACCGGGCGAGCGGTGCAACTGGCTGACAACGACACGTTCCGCACCGTTGATGATGAACTCACCGCCACCGAGCATGATGGGGATGTCGCCGAGATAGACCTCCTCCTCAACTGGTTGGTCGCGCGTCAGTCGCAGCCACACGCGCAGCGGGCGACCGTAGGTGAGGCGCAACTGGCGGCATTCATCGGGATCGTAGCGGGGCTTCCCCAACTCGTAGCGAACGTACTCGAGCTTAACGGTGCGATCGTAGCTTTCGATCGGGAAGATTTCCCGCAGAACACCTTCGATCCCCTCGTCTTTCCGCTTCAACGACGGGGTGTCGTACTGGAGGAAGCGGTCGTAGAAACGGGTCTGGATTTCGGTTAGATCGGGAATCGCATGGCTTGCGCGGCTGCTTCCATAACGGCGGATCTGGGTGGGCTGGAGGCGGCGAACGGCGCTTGTGGCCATGAGCGATTCTCCCTATAAGAGCCCAAACTGGGCCCTTGGATGAAGACCTGGATGTCGTTTCAGAGCGATACCAACAACGATACCTCGATCGACGCCAAGCGAGATGGCGCCACTCTAGGCAGAGCCCACCCGCCGCGGTGGCAGGGGACCCCCATGCGGAAGCAGGCCTTCCGTCTGGAGAGCCGGGGGAAGATCGCTTGGTCCCACCGCGAGAGGCCGGCAGGGTTAGGCTGAGGAAGGGTGGGGCAAATGCCGTTCCCGCGGAACCACCGTCTAGAGGTTGACCGTCGGGGATTCGCCATGCAAAAACTATACCGGGCAGCGGCCGGAAGACCAAGCCTCCGACCGCTGCCACGGTAAATCAAGCAAATTTACTTAACAGCGACCTTCGCCTTGGCGTCTTCAAGCTCCTTCTTGAGCTTCTCGGCGTCGACCTTGGAGATACCCTCCTTGATCTTGGCCGGGGCGCTCTCGACGAGATCCTTGGCTTCTTTAAGGCCGAGGCCGGTCGCGGCGCGGACAACCTTGATGATGCCGATCTTGGATTCGGTCGGGTAGCTCTCGAGGATGACGTCGAACTCGGTCTTTTCGGCAGCCGCCTCGGCAGCCCCGGCTCCACCGCCGGCTCCGCCCGGAGCAGCCATCATGACCGCGCCACCGGCGGCGGGCTTGATACCGTGGACTTCGTCGAGGTAGTCAGAGAGTTCCTTGGCAGCCTTGAGGGTCAAGGACACGATCTTGTCGCCGAGGTCCTTCGTATCTTTGGTGAATTCACGCGTCGCTTCAGCCGTTGCCATCGCTCGAGATCCTTTCCCTTCAGGAATGAGGCCGGCGGGAATGCCGCCGGCTGTGTGTCATGGGTGGTCGGTCGTCGCGCCTGCCCAGATTGGACCAAGTCCAGGGCCGGCGAATCTGAAAATGAGGAACCCCTAGTCATACCATGAAAGCGGGCCTTGGGAAGCCCGTGTCGTGGCATTGGTCCGGAATGTCGGTCAGGCCGCCGGAACCTCCGCCGATGCGGCCTTCTCCAGGTCGTCGACCCGGGAGCTGATCTGGCCGGCCAGCGTACCACCAGCACTGAGAATCTGCCCTGAGAGCTTAGCGCCCATCGAGCTGATTTGGCCGGAGATGATCGAGAGTTGCTCGGCCCGCGAAGGCCACTTCGCGACACCTTTGACATCCGCCGGTTCAAGCCGGGCGCCATCCAAGGCCCCCCCGCGGAACTCAAGGCCCTCGTAGTCTTTGATCGTAGAGACGCGATCGAGCTCCTTCGCCAGATCGACAACGTCCTCCCCACCCCAGGCAATCGCAAGCATTCCCTCGGTCTTGCCGAAGGCCACGGCCAACGGAGTGTCGAGCGTTGCCCGCCGCGCCAGGCTGTTTTTGATCAGTTGGAGATGGATCTTCTTCTTCCGCAGCGTCTGCCGCAGCTGGGTGGTCTTCGTGCCGTTGAGGCGGCCGAGGCTGACGACGATCAGATCGTTGACGCCGTTGAGGCGCCCCTTGAGATCGTCGACGAGGAGATTCTTGACAAGCTTGCTCATGGCGGATTTGGGCCCTGATCGGGCAGCGTGATCGGTGGAGGACTGTACAGAGCAGGAGTAAAACGGGACCGAAAAATTGCGTGACGGGGGAACGGATCGCAGCGTCAGGCTGCGATCATCACCCCGGGAGTCATCGTGGCGGAGATGGAAATGCTCTTCACGTACTGTCCCCGCACGCTGTTGGGCTGCAGTGAAATGATGTGATCGATGAAGGCCTTGATATTGTCGACGATCTTGTCGACGTCGAAGCTCGCCTTGCCAACGACAGCGTGGACGATGCCGGTCGGATCATTGCGGAATTCGACCTTCCCAGCCTTGTACTCGCTGACCGTCTTGCGAATGTCAGCAGTGACGGTGCCGGCACGCGGGCTCGGCATCAAGCCACGGGGTCCAAGCACTTTCCCGAGCGGGCCAACCAGGCCCATCATGTCGGGGGCAGCGATGCAGACGTCGAAGTCGGTCCAGCCTTCTTTGATCTTCTTGGCCAGGTCGTCGGCCCCGACTTCCTCCGCCCCCGCTGCCCGTGCCTCATCGGCCATGTTGCCCTTAGCGAATACGACGACTCGTTTCGACTTGCCGATCCCGTGGGGCAGCACGAGTGAGCCACGGACGATCTGGTCGGCCTGCTTCGGATCGATCCCCAAACGCATGTGGATTTCGACGGTCTGGTCGAACTTGGTCGGTGGCATGCTCTTGAGGAGCGCGACAGCGTCGGCAACGGGGATGGGATCTTCGGTCTTCGGCAACTTGGCGAGCATCGCCTTCATGCGTTTGGTGACAGCCACGGCTACGGTCCTGGAAGTGTGCGAGGGGATAGGGAGAAAGGGTGGAAGGGAATCAAGGCTGCATTCAGCCTTCAACCGTGATTCCCATGCTGCGGGCCGTGCCCTCGATCATCCGACGGGCGTGGTCGGGATCGCTGGCATTGAGGTCGTTGGTCTTGACGCGGACGATCTCGTCGAGTTGGGCCTTGGTGACCTTACCGACCTTGTCTTTGTTCGGGACGCCCGACCCCTTAGCCAGACCGGCAGCCTTCTTGAGGAGTGCCGCGGCCGGGGGGCTCTTCGTGTAAAACTCGAACGAACGGTCGTTGTAAACGGTGACAACGACGGGGATCGCCATCCCGGCGGCATCCCGCGTGCGGTCATTAAACTGCTGGACGAACTGTCCGAGATTGATGCCGTAACGACCGAGCGACGTCCCGACCGGCGGCGCTGGGGTGGCCTGACCACCTGGAATCTGGAACTTCGCCTGTCCGACCATCTGCTTCGCCATGACGCTGACCTCTACCCCTTCCGGGGGACTGCTGGAAACGTTGCTGCTTGATTTGTGACCCGTCTACCCTGACCACACGCCTGTCCGGGCAAGATCGACGCTTGACCCATCGTTATCAGCCGCTGGGCAACGGCGGGGTGAGCCTCTCAAAGCCCCTCAATCTGCCAGTATTCGATGTCGACCGGGGTCGATCGCCCAAAGATACTGAGCATGACCGTGACGCGGCCGTTGGCCTCGTCGATCTGCTCAACTTCGCCCTCGAAGTTCTCGAAGGTACCTTCGGTGATCTTGACCCTGTCACCCTTCTTGAAATTGATCTTCAGCCGCGGGGCCTCGTCGGGCTTGACCGCAGACTTGTTGAGAAGTTTGTCGACGTCCACCTGGAGCATCGGGCTCGGCCGACCGGCCGAGCCGGTGAAATCACCGATACCGCCGGTCTCCCTGACGAGATACCACGTCTCGTCATTGAGAATCATGTTCACCAGGATATATCCGGGATAGAGCTTGCGAGAAACAACGCGTTTTTTGCCACTCTTGAACTCGGTGACCTGCTCCTTCGGCACAATGACCTTGCCGAAGAACCGATCCAACCCTTGCATCCGGATCCGCCGCTCGAGGGTGTCGGTGATCGAGTCCTCGCGATTGCTCTGAACTTTCAGGATGTACCATTTTCGCTCGCCGACCGGCGCGATCTCCTCGTCGGAGGCTGAGGCCACCGGCTTCGCGTCGTCACGGCCCGCGAACGGGTTGGCAAGCTCGGCTGGCGTGCCATCGTCTTCCGCCTCAACTGCGGCGGCGACAGCAGCCGGCGCGGCTTCCGTGTGGCCGTGGACCGAGGCTTGGGCCTCCGGCGCGGCGGCGGCTTCAGCCGGGGATGCGTCTGGGTGTTCGTGCTTCGACATGCGTGGGGATGTCCGGGGGTATTACCCGAACCCTTGGGTCTCGACCGCGCTTGAGCGGAATCCTTGGATCGCTTATTGGATTGCCTGGAGGACGAACCGCCAGAAAAGGTCGTACGCCGCGAGGATGAACGACAGGGCGAAGATCATAAAGATAACCACCGCGGAGCTGCGGGCGACCTCGCCGAGCGATGGCCAGGCAACCTTCGCCATCTCCGACTCGACGCCGATGAGGAACTCCGCGAACCGCGGGAGGTTCACGGCCCGATAGGCGAGCCACACTCCGGCGACGAAAATGAGGACAGGAACGACAAAGCGGATGACCCCGAAGTCGTCTGCCGGCAAAGCCTGGGTCATCGGCCCACCCGCCGCGAACCAAGCGGGGAGGATCTGCGCGAGCCTCAAGACGGCGATTAACCAAGTGACTATCAAGGCAACGCACGTCACCTGCCGGGTGACCCGCCCCTGACTGCGCTTGTAGACCGACGTGCTGAATAATTCGCGCCCCAGCGAACTGGGGACGGTGGAGTTTTCTTGCATTCCTGCCATGGTCGGTTCCGTCCGGCGCGGGCGCTCCGTCTGATGTACCAAGGTCTTGGTATGAGAATCACGAAGCTGGCGGGGCCGACCCCGCTGCTTTACTCAAACCACGTTCGTCAAACCCCAATCGTCGAACCACGATGAGCAAACCAACCGGATTTTTTTGATCCAGACACTACTTGACGCAAACTATTTGGGACGTGGCCAAAGCGACCAGGTCCATCGAAGCAGGGGCGGCGGGAATCGAACTCGCAACCTCTGGTTTTGGAGACCAGCGCTCTGCCAATTGAGCTACGCCCCTGTGGGACCAGGCGCCGGCCGTTTGGCCGGCGCCTGGTGCTTCATCGCACAGGATCCGTGTTCAGTCGAGGATCTTCGTCACGACGCCCGAGCCGACGGTCTTGCCACCTTCGCGGATGGCGAAGCGGACACCGTCGTCCATGGCGATCGGGACCATCAACTCGACTTCCATCTTCACGTTGTCGCCCGGCGAAACCATCTCGATGCCGCTCATGAGCTTCGTCGATCCGGTGACGTCGGTCGTCCGGAAGTAGAACTGCGGGCGGTAGCCGGCGAAGAACGGGGTGTGACGACCACCCTCCTCCTTCGAAAGCACGTAGACCTCGCACTCGAACTTCTTGTGAGGCTTGATCGAGCCCGGCTTGGCAAGCACCTGACCACGCTCGATGCCTTCGCGGGCGATGCCACGCAGCAGGCAGCCTACGTTGTCGCCAGCCTGACCACGATCGAGAAGTTTCTTGAACATCTCGACGCCGGTGCAGGTCGTCTTTTCAGCCTTGTCCTTGAGGCCGATGATCTCGACTTCGTCGCCGACCTTCACCTCGCCACGCTCAATACGGCCAGTCGCCACCGTGCCACGACCTTCGATCGAGAACACGTCCTCAATCGCCATCAGGAACGGCTTGTCGAGCTCACGAACCGGCTCCGGGATGTAGGCATCGACGGCAGCAAGAAGCTCAGCAATACACTTGTTTTTCTCAGGGTCTTTAGGGCTGTCGTAGGCCGGCTTGCCAGCGCCACGAATGATCGGCACATCGTCGCCGGGGAACCCATACTTCGTCAGCAGTTCGCGGATTTCCATCTCGACGAGGTCGAGAAGCTCCGGATCATCGACGAGGTCGACCTTGTTGAGGAAAACCACGAGCGCCGGCACGCCGACCTGCTTGGCAAGGAGGATGTGCTCCCGCGTCTGCGGCATCGGGCCGTCGGCGGCACTCACCACCAAGATCGCCCCGTCCATCTGGGCGGCACCGGTGATCATGTTCTTGATGAAGTCGGCGTGGCCCGGGCAATCGATGTGGGCGTAGTGCCGATTGTCGCTTTCGTACTCGACGTGGCTGACGGCGATGGTCACCGTCTTCGTGTCGTCGCGGACGGTGCCGCCCTTTGCGATATCGGCGTAGCTCTTCGCAACCGCCAGATTCTTGGCAGCCTGAACGGCCACCAGCGCGCCGGTGAGAGTCGTCTTGCCATGGTCGATGTGACCAATGGTGCCGACGTTGACGTGCGGCTTGCTCCGGTTGAACGTGTCCTTAGCCATGCTTGCTCCCTCGATCTTCCTCTCTGGTGTGTGGCTGCAGGCGGCGCCTGCCCTGGTCCCTGAAATCCTGCATCAGATCAAACTATCCGATCGATCGACGATGCCCCGTACGGCCAGGTCTGAACACGAAGCATCGATCGATCTTGTGACGGGCGGCCTTCCGGAAGCCGGAAGGATGAATCTTTGGTTGAGGGAGCGATGTGGTCACGGCGACCGCTGGGAAGCTGCTGATGGGACTTGAACCCATGACCTCGTCCTTACCAAGGACGCGCTCTACCAACTGAGCTACAGCAGCGGTGTGCGTCGAGGCCTCGATGGACGGGCGCTTGAGCAGCGCGGCGTCGTCCCGGCGAGGACGCGGATCGGTCGATTGTGGCGGAATCGCTCCGTAAAAAAGGTGTCGGTGAGGGCGGTGTGACGGTGAGCGGGGGGACGTTGAGGATCGGCGGCGGCCTGAAAAGCGGGTAGAGGGAATCGAACCCTCGTCAATAGCTTGGAAGGCTATCGCTCTACCATTGAGCTACACCCGCGGTGCGGTCGTGCGGGCCCCGGCGGATGCCTCTTAACGCTGCGGATGCCACTGGTTTTAGCGGATGCCTCTTGGTGCTGGCGGTGGTTGCTGGTTTGGAAGCGAATCGGCTTCAGAGCGTCTGACCGGCGACTCGGGCTAGAATTATCGACTTAAACGGGCAAAAGGGGCGCTGATCGTCAGGAACTTCGAAACCGGGGCTTGGGGTGGCAGAGGATAGAAAGTGGGGAGTGCAGGATTCGAACCTGCGAAGGCAGAGCCACTTGATTTACAGTCAAGCCCCTTTGACCGCTCGGGAAACTCCCCTCGTGTGATGGTGATATCGGTTGGGATCCAAATCTCCCCGAATCTAAACCTGCCGCAGGATCGCTACCGCTTTGATCGATTCAGCGCCACCGTTCATTCTCGGATCCGGAGCCGCCTTGGACGAGCATCCCATTCGGGAAACCGCGACCAATTCCACCCCGGCCGCGACCGTCGGGTAAAAGTTGGCAATTTCGAACAACCAGGCCCCGGTCGGACGAGCACTCGCTAGGAACTCGCTTGGAACCTCCCTGGAAATGGAGTGAGCTAGCGGCGGGAGTTGAACCCGCAACCACCTGATTACAAATCAGGTACTCTGCCAATTGAGCTACGCTAGCCAGACCGTCCCGGGACGGGAAACACTTGAGTGTACGGATTCGGGAATCGCATGCAAGACGGCCCCTCACCATCCCGAGCAGATCGGTGCGGCAGGGCCAACGCGGGCCTGGAACAGGGCTCAAACCGCGGAGCTAACCCCTTCAATCGCCGAAATTGACGACGAGAATCGACACGTCATCGAGGAGGTCACCCCCTCCTGCGAGGGCCTTGGTCGAGGCCACGACGGCGTCCAGGGCGGCCTCCCCCGGTCGGGTCTGGGAGATGATCAGGTCGCCGAAGGCCTGGGGGGACCCCATCGAACCATCGGGACAGGGGATCTCGAAGGCACCGTCGCTGAAAATCCACAGCGAGGCCTCTGCCGGAATATCAATCTCCCGAGCCGAGAACTCGAGCCCATCGATTGCTCCCAGGAGCGGGTTGTCGGAATCGAGGGGGATCGCTGCCATTCCCGCGGATCCGGATGCGGATCCGGGCGCGGGGTGGACGAGGAGGGCCGCGGGGTGCCCTCCGCCGGCCCAGCGCAGCCTGCGGCGGCGGCGGTCGTGGACCCCGTACCAGATCGTGAAGAACATGTCGTTGTGCCGCTCCATCGGAAAGGCTCGGTTCAGCGCCGTGAGGACGGCCGCCGGATCCCGAAAATCGGTGTTCGGCAGCGCCTCACCGCGGATGGCGTTGAGGGCCGACACGCTCAACAGGGCGGCGCCGACGCCGTGGCCGCAGACATCGAGCAGGTAGATGGCGACCTGGTCGTCGTCGAGGCGGTGATAGCCGAAGGCGTCGCCCCCGAGATCCGCCGACGGGATGAACCGCCAATCGGCGCGGATCCCCGCCATCTCGCCCGGTGGGGGGAGGAGCGAGCGGACATACCTGGCGGCGCTGGCGAGGTCGTTGGCAAGCATCTCGCGGCTGAGGCGGAGTTCCGCGAACGCTAGGTTTCGCTCGAGGAGGGCGACGTACCCGCGCGAATGATGGCGGACGCGCGCCACCAGCTCGACCCGGTCGGGCAGCTTGACGAGGTAGTCGTTGGCTCCGAGTGCGAACGCCTCGGCCTTGACCGCCGGCTCTTCCTTCGTCGACAGGACAATGATCGGAAGATCCTGGAAGCGCTCGTCGGCGCGCATCCGGCGAAGCACTTCAAGACCGTCGACCTCGGGCATCACGAGGTCGAGGAGGACGACCGTCGGACCGATCTCGGCGGCCATGGTCAATGCCGACGCGGGCTCTCGGCAGTAGTGGAAATCGAGCAAGTCCTCCCCGGCGAGCATCCGCCGGACCGCCTCGCCGATGATCGGTTGATCGTCAACAAGGAGCACCACGCCCCGGCGCGGGGCGGTCGCCAGGAGAGGGGATGAGTGACGCTGGAAAAGTGGGGGATTCATCACGGCGACGATTCGCTGGGCACCGGTGGGGGGAGCGGGGAACAGCTGCTCCGAAACCACCACAGCCTACCAAAAACATCAGCTTGCCCCCTATTTCCCCAGGGGAGGCGGGGATGATTCTCCGCGCCGTTTTCCGCTTCGCCGTGGCGACCGCTTTCCCAATCGAAAGGGGGTCGGATTCACCGCGGATGAATCAGACTGCCGATTCCTGTCATACTCGCGCTTCCGGGGCTTGGCGGCCACGCCGGATGGCCCGATCTCGCGTCCCCGGCGGCACAGTTCCGACCTTCAATCTCCGGAACACCGATGGGGACATCACCCGCATCTTCAATGTCCCCTGGGCCACCCTCCGCAGGCACCGCGATGCACGGAGGACACCAAAAAACGCCTCCTGTGAACGTCGCGGTGAGCACATCGGCCGCCCTTGAGTCTGACGCTCCATCCAGCGCTGCTCGGGAAGATGCGATCCGTCACGCCATCGCCCACGCCGCCCATTATCTCCCGGCCCAGGGGCCGATCGGCGTCTTCATCCATCACAACACGCTCCACGCCTTCGAGGAGCAGCCGTTCGAGCAGGCGGTCCTCCATGCGGCGCGGTTGTTCGGCACCGAGCCGTTCCTCTCCGAGGCACGCTACCGGGCGGAACTGAAGCGGGGGCGGATCCGGTTTGCCGACGTCGAGGCGGTCCTCGACGCCGACCTCGGTGGGCGCGCCGGGGAATTGCTCGCTGGAGGCAGAATAAAGCTACGCGATCTTTGCCTGTCACTCATGGAACATCCGCTTTGTCAGGAGGATGACTCGGCCGTCCGCTGGACGCTCACGGAACATGGCGAAACCGTGGAGGACCCCGCCACCGCGGAGCTGTGGCATGCCTGCGTCGAGGCGGTGACGCTCTCCCGGGCCTCGATCGCAAGTGTCATTCCCCCGGTGCGGCTCCGGGATCTGATCGTGGCGGTGGAACCGTCGGTCGACACCGACGCCCTCGTCCATCCGTTGCTGATCCGTGTCTGTGCTGCCTACCTCGACCAGGGGGTGGCGTCGTGGCCGATGCCGGGAAGGGATCGGGGGCTGCTGGCGGCGGTGGCCGAACTCTACTCCCGACCGGGCGGGCCAACCGAGCCTTGGACTGCCCGGCTCGCGGCGGCGCTCGCGGAGGTCCGCGGCCGCCGGCCTGTCGAGGTCATCGCCACGGAGCTCGACCGGATCGGTATCCTTCCGACGTTTCAGGAGGAATACATCTGCCGTTCCCTGCTGGCCCTGCGGGGCTGGGCCGGGATGATCCGGCAATTCGAGGAGCGGCCCGATCGAGTGCCCGTGGTCGCTGTTCCGGCCACGCTCGAGGACTTCCTCGCCCTGCGATTGGTGTTTGATCGGGTTGCTGCGGAATCGGTGGCCCCGCGCTTCGGGCGTCCCGACGATCTCCCCGGACTGTGGGTCGAACTGCGCGACCGTCATCCTTCCCGACGAGGCCCGGGGAGCGTGGCGCGGGCCTTTCTGCTCTGCCAGGTGGCCCAGCATCTCGGCCTCGCCGCCCACGACATCCTCCCCCTCGACGACAACGAAATCGTCCGGCTGGAGCGCGCGATCCACGGCTTCGACGGCCTCACGCGCCGGCGGTTGTTTCATCTTGCGTATGAACGCCGTCACCGGATCCAGATCCTCGACGCGCTCGTCGCCAACGGTGCGTTGGCGACGCCTCCCAGCCCGGACCGCCCCCGTCTCCAGATGGTGTTTTGCATTGACGAGCGGTGCGAGAGTTTTCGCCGGCATGTGGAGGAACAAGGGGCCGAATACGAGACGTTCGGCACCGCCGGATTCTTTGCCGTGCCGATGTACTACCGCGGCATCGACGATTGGATGGCCAAGCCCCTCTGTCCGATCGTGGTTCGACCAGCGCATACGGTGGTTGAGGTCCCGAAGGACGCCGCCATCGCATCGCACAAGTTGCGGCAGGCGGTGCGCCGTCGCCTGGGGCAGATCGTCGGCAGTGTCTCCAGCGGCTCCACGACCCTCGTCCGCGGAGGCCTGTTCACGGCCATCGGCGGGGCGTTGGCGGCCGTCCCGCTGGTGGCCCGGGTGGCGTTTCCGCAGCTCACCGCCTGGCTCGGGCGACGCGTCGCCCAGGTGGCCAGGATTCCCACCCGGCTGGAGCTTGAACGCCACGACGATTCCCGCTTGCCAGATGGCACAAGCCCCGGTTTCGATCTGGCCGAGATGACCGCGATCGTCCGCCGCGTGCTTGAGGATATCGGGCTCACCGACCGTTTCGCGCGGCTCGTGGCGATCATTGGGCATGGTTCGTCGAGCCGCAACAATCCCCATGAGAGTGCCTACGATTGCGGCGCCTGCGGAGGGGGACGTGGCGGTCCGAATGCACGGGCCTTCGCCCAGATGGCCAACGACGCCCGTGTCCGGGAGCGGCTCGCGGCGACGGGGTTGGTGATTCCGGCCGACTGCCGCTTCCTCGGCGGGATGCAGGACACCTGTGCGGACAGCGTCGAGTGGTACGACGCCGATCTCGTGCCCCACGATCACCGGGACGATCTGGCGAGACTCATTGCGGTGATCGACGTGGCGCGGAAGGGCAACGCGCATGAACGCTGCCGGCGGTTTGAATCGGCCCCGCTCGATATCGAGCCCGCGGAAGCGCTGCGGCACGTCGAGGGGCGATCGGGGGACCTCGCCCAGGTGCGCCCCGAACTCGGCCACGCCACCAACGCGGTGTGTGTCATCGGCCGTCGGTGGCGCACGCGCGGGCTGTTTCTCGATCGTCGCGCGTTCCTCGTCTCCTACGATCCCCGGGCTGACGAGGACGGCGCGATCCTCACCCGCACCCTGGCCGCGGTTGGACCGGTGGGCGCTGGCATCAACCTGGAGTATTTCTTCTCCTCGATCGATCCGGTCGGGTACGGCAGTAGCACGAAGCTCCCGCACAACATCAGTGGCCTGATTGGCGTCATGGATGGGCATGCCAGCGACCTGCGCACCGGGTTGCCGTGGCAGATGGTCGAGATTCATGAGCCGGTTCGGCTGCTGATCGTGATCGATGCCCCCCAGGAGCAGATCTTGGCCGCAGCCGAACGAATCCCCGCCGTGAAGCAACTCGTCGTCAATCGCTGGGTGCAATTGGCGGCCTGGGATCCACAGGGAGAGGCGATGGCGGTTTTCGAGAACGGCCGGTTCGTGCCCTTCGTGCCCGAGATGGCGCAGATCCCGGTCGTGCCCGGATCGGCAGACTGGTACAGAGGGCACCGCGGCCATCTTCCGCCGGCCCGCGTCACGCGGGAAACAGTTGCGGGCTCCCTCCGGCCACGCCGGAAGACCGACGGACGACCGACCACGTCCGGGAGCCAGAACGCATGACGATTCCCGCTGTGTTGGTACCAGCGTGTCCGCTGTTCGGCTCGTTCGGCGTTGCGACCGCCTCGGCCCATGCGATCGTCGCGACGCTCGTCGTCCTCCAGCTCGCGGCGCCGGCCCTGACCCTCGTCCTCGTCGGCTTGCCGGCGCTCCTCGATCGGCCCTTGTCGGAGCGTGTTACCACCCGCCTGGTCGGTTCGGCGTTTACGGTGGCGTTCCTCGCCGGACTGACGACCCTCATGGTGCTCTCGACGCGGGGATTCGCCCCGGAGCAGGTCCACCTCGGCACCTGGTTCTCGGTCGGGCACCACGACGCCACCATCGACCTCGTGGCGGACGGATTGTCGGTGCCGTATGTCTGCTTCTCGACCGGCTTGTGTGCGCTGGTCAATGCCTTCGCCGGGAAATACCTCCACCGCGAGCCCGGGTTCACCAGGTTCTTCGTCCTCCTGGCGCTGTTTGGCACCGGGATGAATCTGATGGTGCTCGCCGGGAGCATCGACGTGCTGTTCGCAGGGTGGGAGTTCCTCGGCATTTCCTCGACGATGCTGATCGCCTTCTTCCACGAGCGCACCAACGCCCTCAAGGCCGCCCTGCGGGCTTTCACCACCTACCGGATCTGCGATGTCGGCCTGCTCGCCGCCGGCGTCATGATCCACCGGGCGGTCGGGTCAGGGGATTTTGAACGGCTCTTCGGTGGCGTCTGGCCGAACGCCCACTCGCTCGTCTCCCCTGGAAACGCGACACTCGTGTCGCTCCTGCTGGTGTTCGCGGCGATGGGAAAGAGCGCCCAGGTGCCCTTCTCAAACTGGCTGCCGCGGGCGATGGAGGGGCCGACCCCGTCGAGCGCGATCTTCTACGGCGCCTTGTCGATCCACGCCGGTGCCTACGTGCTGCTGCGGTGCGAAGCGCTCCTCGATGCGGCGCCGCTGGCCCGGTTCGTGCTCGTCGCCATCGGAGTCTCCACGGCGGTTCATGCCGCTCTCGTCGGACGCGTTCAGACCGATCTCAAGAGCATGCTCGCCTATGCCTCAATGACCCAGTCGGGAATCATCTTCGCCGAGATCGGTCTCGGATTCCGGGTTGTAGCGCTGGTCCATATCGTCAGCCACGCGATCCTCCGCAGCCTCCAGATCCTCCGCTCCCCCTCGGCGCTCCATGACCGGCATGAGCTCGAGGCGGCGCTCGGCGGACATCCCGGCGCCGCGTCCTGGTCGGCCGTCCGGCTCCTGCCGGAAAGCGCGCAAACCTGGCTCTACCGGGTGGCCCTCGACCGCGGCTTCGAGGAGATGGCGCTGTCGCGATTCGTAGTGGGGCCGGTATGGAGGTTTCTCGAATGGCTCGGCGCGGCGGAGCTGCGCTGGATCGACTGGCTGGGCACGCGCCCGGAGGATCGGGCGCGGGACCTTGTCGAGCGGCGGATGCACGGGAGGTCGCGTTGAATCTCGATGGCCAAGTCATCCCGCTGGTGGCGGCGCTGACGGCCGCGATCGCAGCGCCGTTGGCGGCGGCCCTCCACGTCGGCCGCGGCGGGAGCCAGGCGGGCCCGCGGACGCCGGCGATCGTGAGCCTGCTGGTGTCGTTGGTCGCCAGCCTGACGATCACCCGCGCTTGGATGAGCGGGCCGGAGGTCACGCTCGAGTTGGGGCAGCGGCTCGGTGGCGGCTACCTCGTCCATGTCGATGGGCTGACGGCCGTCCTCCTTCCCTTTGTGGCGCTGGTGGAACTGGCGATCGTGATGGTCGCACCGAAGCGGTTCCTCGACGGCCCGGCGACGGTGCGGATCCTCCTCGGCGCCGCCACGACGCTCGCCCTGTTTGCCACGTCCCATCCGCTCGTCCTGATCGTGGCCTGGGTGGTGACAGCACTCCCCACCTGGTCGAGCACACGGGCGACGCCGGGCGGGCAGATCGCAGCCCGGGTCTACGCGATCATCATGACGATCGCCGTTGCCTGCATGACCGTCGGCACGCTGATGATGATCGCCGACCCGCCGTGGGAGGCCGGGGGAGGCGCCGTCGGCGCCTCCGGCGGCTGGCTGGTCGCCCTGGCGGTGCTGGTCCGGAAGGGGATCGTGCCGTTTCACTCCTGGTATCCGGCGCTGTTCCGCGGCGCGCCGATGTCGACGGCGCTGGCCGCCACGGTTCCCCAGATCGCCTCCTACACCGCCGTGCGGCTGTTCTTCGGTCATGCCGACCATGGCGATGGCGTGGGGGCAGAGCTGATCGTCCTCTCGCAGCTAGCACTGCTGACAGCCACCTACGGCGCGGCCCTGGCGCTGGTGCAGCGCGATCTGCGCGGGCTCATCGGGACCTTGGCGATGAGCCAGTCGGCGCTCGTCCTGGCAGGACTGGCCGGCAAGCTACCGATGGAGCTCAACGGCGCCTTCTGCACCTGGATCTCGAGCGGGCTGGCGCTGACGGGGCTGGGGCTTGTCGGTTGGGCCCTCGAGAGTCGGGCCGGGCCGCTGTCGCTGGAATCACCGCAGGGCCGCTTCGCCGACGCTCCGCTCCTGGCGGCCTTCTTCCTCCTCTTTGGGCTCTCGACCATCGGCCTGCCCGGGACGCTGTCGTTCGTGGCCGACGATCTCCTCGTGTCGGGGAGCCTCGACGAACAGCTCCACGCCGGGTTGCTCGTGATCGCGGCGACGGTCCTCTCCGCGATCGCGGTGATGCGTGCCTGGCTGATGGTCTTCGGCGGGCCGTCGAGCGTTGACGGTCCGCGCCACCACGTTCTCCCCCGTGAACGGATCGCGCTGACGGCCCTGTTCGCCACGATCGTCCTCCTCGGACTCTGGCCCGCGCCGCTGGTGCGGGAATTGGAACGCGCCGGGAGCGAACTGCTCGGCGTGCCGGTCGAGGCGCACGGCCGTGGCGCCGAGGCGACCGGGCAGGCAGACCATGCCAACGGCAGCGGTTCCTGACTCGCCGATTCGGCCACACCGGGGACCGGGACTCGCTGATCGGCACAATTCGGAATCCCTACGATGGCGGGGTTTGATCAGCCCCCGGAATCATTTACCGTTCGGCTCCGAGATTTCGTCGAGGAATCCGGGCCGAGATTTCCTTCCAGCGAGGTGTTCATGTCCTGGATGCACGCGTGTCGAGCGTTGGTCGGGGTTCGCGTTGTGACCGCGGCCCTGGTCTTCGGGGCGACGATGCCCGTTCAGGCCGAGCCGGTGCCGAACAACACCGCATGGACCGGGGCCTCGGGTTCCGGCGGGATCGGCTCGTGGGGCGTGGCCGGCAACTGGCAGACCGACGTCACGACGAACGTCGTGCCTGATGCCACGCTCAACGCCATCCTCCCCGGTGGCCCGACGAACCAAACGATCAACCTCGGCTCGAGCGCGCAGGCCAAGTCACTCTTTCCCCAGGCCGCCGGCTACACGATCCAGAACGGTGATCTGACCCTCGCCGACCAACTCTGGCTCAACGAGACTTCCGGCACGACCTCGCTCCGGCTTTCCAGTAACGGCTCCAACGGCACCGTCTCGGTGAGCACGCCGCGCGTGACGATCGGCGCCGACGCCGCGAGCGTGCGGAACGACATCTCGCTCCAGACGCTCACCGGCGGCACGGCAAGCCTCACCGCCACCGACAAGATCACGATCGGCTACGACGGTAACTTCAACTCGTTGATGGTCAACTCCGGTGGCACCAGTGCCCCCGTTGCCAACCCCGGCGGCGCCGCGACGATCACCGCCCCGACGATCCAGATGAGTGTCGCGGCGACGGCCGGATCGCGCACCGAATGGTTTGCCACCGATGGCTTTAACTGGCTCGGCACCTACTCTTCCGACGCCGTCGTCAACACCTCAAACCTCGTCGTTGGCGTCGCCGGCGATCAAGGCGTGGCAGAAAACATCGGCGGCAGGTGGAACGTCGCCAACACCACCCTCGGTGAGCAGGCCACGTCGGCCTACAACTATCTCGCCGTGGCCGGCAACGGCACCTACACCAACTCCGGCGCCTTCACCGTCGGCTTGAGCGGCAACAACAATAGGGTGTATGTCGGTAACGCGGGCTGGGTGAGTGCCCCAAACGGGACACTGACGCTGACGGGCACCTCCGATGTCGTCATCGGGGCGAACGCCGCGGCCCACGACAACGCGATCTACGTCGGTGTCGGCAGCACGTTCTCGTCGCCGAACAACATCGTTGTCGGACAGTCTGGCTCCTGGAACTATTTCGAAGTCGCAGATGGGAGCACGGCGACGTCCGGCGGTGTACGGATCGGCGTCGACGCCGGTGCCGGGTTTAACGCCGTCGGGTTGGCCCGAAGCTCTTGGACGATGAACGGTGCGGTCCGCGTCGGCGACGCCGGCAGCGACAACGGCTTCTACATCGTCGGTGGCACGGCCACGCTCACCGAGCCGGGGAAAAACTTTTACGTCGGCTACAACAAGAGCGCGAGCCGAAACATCCTCGTCCTCGACGGCCCGACGGCGAAGCTCGAGGTCAAGGCGACCGGGGCCGATGTCGTGATCTCGGCGAATGCCGCCGGTTCGGGGGCGAATGCCACTGGCAATGTCGCCGTCGTTCTAGGGGCCACGATCGATGCCACGCGGGTCTTGGTGGGCGACGGCGGTTCGCTCCAAGGCATCGCCGGCACGATCACCGGCAATGTCCTCGTCGGCAGCGGCGGTGTCATCGCCCCAGGCCTCCTGGATTATGTGGCGATCGGGTCGCTCGCGATCGGAGGCAATCTCGATCTTTCGCAGCAGGGTGGGGGGCGGATCGACATCGATTTCGCTGGAAACCAAGCCGACATGATCACCGTCGGTGGGATCCTCGATACGACCAACGCCACGTTGCACTTCGACGTTGGAACAGGGGTCGTCAACGGCAACTACGTGATTGCCAGCTACGGGAGTCTCGTCGGCACCTTCGCGACGATCGAAGGGCTTCCGGCGGCTTGGAGCATCGATTTCAACTATCTGGGCCTCAGTCAGATCGTCGTGACGGCCGTTCCGGAGATCGATCCGAGCTCCTTCGGCAGCGCTTTGGCCCTGGCGATCGGGGCTCTCGGCCTCGTCGAGCGTCGGGCTTACCGGTCCCGTCGCCGCTCGGACATCGCCTGATCGGGCGGCTTTGGTGGCCGGGGAACGCCGGGGTTGTGCCGGCGCTGGCTTGCGGGGTGAAATGGCGAACCTTGACCAGCGGGTCGATCCCCCATTTCCCCGGGAGCAGGTATGCAAGAGCGTCGGACCAACGAGCGCGGCAGCGACGACGGGAGCGATCTCGGCGCTGACATTGAAGGGCTCGGCGTCTTCTATCTCGGCAAGCGGGTCGATCCCGAGTCCGGCAAGCCCGGCCGTGAGCCGCTGCTCCTCGACGCCCGGCGGCTGACGACGCACGCGGTCTGTGTCGGCATGACTGGCAGCGGGAAGACAGGATTGCTCGTCAGCCTCATCGAAGAGGCGGCGATCGACGACATCCCTGCGATCGTCATCGATCCCAAGGGGGATCTCGCCAACATCCTCCTGACGTTCCCTCAGCTGCGGCCGTCCGACTTCCGCCCCTGGCTCGAAGAGGATGCCGCCAAGCGCGACGGCCTCACGCTCGACGAGCTCGCCGAGAAGACGGCGAAGAAGTGGGCCGACGGTCTGGCCGCGAGCGGGCAGTCGGGGGAGCGGATCGCCCGACTCCGCGCGGGCGTCGACATGACGGTCTACACCCCAGGCAGCTCGGCCGGCCGACCGCTTGCGATGCTTGCCAGCTTGGAGGCGCCCGCCAAGGTGATCCTCGACGATCCCGAAGCCCGGCGCGAGCGGATCGAGTCGCTCGTTTCCGGGATCCTCGCCATGGCCGGCATCGACGCCGAGCCGGGCCGCAGCCGCGAGCACCTCCTCGTGTCGGCGATCGTCGACGCCCTGTGGAAGAGCGGCCAGGAGGTCGACTTCGGCACGCTCGTCCGCTCCATCCCGGCCCCGCCGATCGAGCGGGTCGGGTTCCTCGAGCTGGAAAACTTCTTCCCGGCCGCCGACCGCTTTCAGCTCGCTGGCAAGCTCAACACCGTCGCCGCGGCGCCGGGCTTCGACGCCTGGCTCCATGGCGAGCCGCTCGATGTCGGCCGGCTCCTCTGGACGCCGGCCGGGAAGCCGCGCGTAAGCGTGATCTCGATCGCGCACTTGAACGACGCCCAGCGGATGGCGTTTGTCACGCTCCTGGCCGGTCAGGCGGTGTCGTGGATGCGCTCTCAGGCGGGAACATCGAGCCTCAAGGCGCTGTTCATCATGGACGAGGTCTTTGGCTATCTCCCGCCGACGGCCAATCCCCCCAGCAAGTTGCCGCTGCTGACGCTCCTCAAGCAGGCCCGCGCCTTCGGCCTGGGGATCGTGCTCGCCACACAGAATCCAGTTGACCTCGACTACAAGGCCCTCTCCAACGCCGGCACCTGGTTCCTCGGCCGGTTACAGACGGCGCGCGACAAGGCGCGCGTCCTCGATGGGCTCGAAGGGGCGGCCAGCTCCACGGGAGCCGGCTTCGACCGGGCCCGGGTCGATCGGTTGCTCGCGGGGCTCGAGCAGCGGATGTTCCTCCTTCATTCGGTCCACGACGACGACGAGACAGTCTTCCAGACGCGCTGGACGATGTCGTACCTGCGCGGGCCGCTGCTGCGGGAGGAGATCAAGCGCCTCCAGGGGGCGGTGCCTGAGCCGGCAGGATCTGTGGCCCGCGTCAATCCATTTGCCGCCGGTGGCAGCGGGGCGGGGCCGCGGCCGCTGCTTCCCCCCGGGGTTCGCGAGGTGTTCCTCTCCCCCGACGGTCCGACGCCGGCCGGCGGGCTCCTCTACAGGCCGGCGATCCTTGGCCGGGCGCGGGTCCGCTTCACGCACACGAAGGCCCGGATCGATTGTGACCGGGAGGTGTTCTGCCTGGCGCCGGCCGGTGATCAGCTGGGGGAATCGGCCTGGGAGGGGGGGCGGCAGTTCGCCGAGGTGCCTGAGGTGGAAACGGCTCCGTTGGCTGGCGGCTTCGCCGGTCTGCCGCCGGCACTCTCCGCGGCGAAGGCCTACGCGAGCCTGGGAACGTCGCTCAAGAACCATCTCGCCCGGACGGCGAAGCTGACCGTCTTCACCGCGCCAGCGATCGACGCGGTCTCGCGCCCCGACGAGACGGAAGGAGAGTTCCGCGTCCGCATCGCCCAGCAGGTGCGCGAGTGGCGCGACAAGGAGGTCGACCGGATTAGCGACAAAAGCGCCGCCAAACTTGCCTCGCTTAACGACCGGATCGCGCGGGCTCGGCAGAAGGTTGAGAAGCAGAAGGCGGAGGCGAAGAACAAGTCGATGCAGACCTACGTCTCGATCGGCACCGCAGTCCTCTCGGCAATCCTGGGACGGAAGGTGGCTAGTTCCACGACCGTGGGACGGGCGGCGTCGTCGATGCGGTCGGCAAGCCGGGCGACGCGGCAGCAGGCCGACGTCGTCCACGCCGAGGAGTCGCTCTCCGACCTCGAGGAGAAACTCGCCACGCTCGAGGGTGAGGTGGGCGAGGAACTCGAGAAGGTGCGCCTCGAGGCGAATCCCGACCGGCTCGTTCTTGAATCGATCGAGATCGCCCCGAAAAAAACGGAGATCTCGGTCGACGACGTCGTCCTCGCCTGGGTGCCGGCGGTCGAGTCGTTTCCGGTCACGCGAGGCGAAGGGGCTCCCACGCGCCGGCCGTGGGGGGGTGACGCTTGACCGCCGCCGGACCGGGCCGAGAGATCGTCCTTGTCGATTGCCCCGACGAGGTGGGGCTGATCCACCGGATCACCGGTGTCCTTCAGAGCCTGCGCCTCAACATCGACACCAACCATGAATACGTCGATGCCGCCGAGGGGTGGTTTTTCTTCCGTGCCGAACTGACCCCTGCCGCGGGCCCCGTGGCAGCGGCCGATCTGGAGCGCTTCCTGATCGCCGCGCTCCCCGCCGGGGCGACCGTCCGCGTCAGCCGCGATGCCGTCCGGCGGATCGTCGTCTGTGCGACGCGCGAGCCCCACTGTCTCGGTGAGCTCCTGCTCCTGGCTTCCTGCGGCGATCTCCCAGTGCGGATCGAGGCGGTGGTGGCCAATCACGATTGCCTGCGGGGGCTGGTTGAGCGGTTCGACGTTCCCTTCCATCACGTGCCTCACGATGGAATCTCGCGGGAGGATCACGAGACGGCGCTGTTTGCGGAGATCCGCAGGTATGCGCCGGAGTATGTCGTTCTCGCCCGCTACATGCGGGTCCTCTCCGCGGGGGCGATCGGCCACTATGCAGACCGGATCGTCAACATCCACCATTCCTTCCTGCCGGCGTTCGCCGGGGCGAGCCCCTACAAGCAGGCGCACGAGCGCGGCGTGAAGCTCATCGGGGCGACGGCGCACTTCGTCACCGCCGAGCTCGACGCCGGGCCGATCATCGCCCAGGACGTGGTCTCGGTGAGCCATGCCGACACGCCGCAGCGGATGGCGCAGGCGGGCCGCGATGTCGAGAAGCTCGTGTTGGCGCGGGCGGTGCGGCTGGTGGCCGAGGAGCGCGTCTTCCTCCATGGCCGGCGGACGGTGATCTTCGGCTGAACGCGACCCTTGCGTCCGTCGTCGAGGCCGAGATCCTCGTTGGAACCCTGCTGGACAACGGCGTTCGCGGCGCAGTCATGGGCCCGCAGGCGGTGCATGAAGACGTCGAAGGCCTCGGGCATGTCTTGCCACGCCTCGGCGCAGGGGGCTTCTCCGACATCAGCAAAGCGGGCGACGATCCGGTCGAGATCGGCCAGGATCGCCCCGTGCTGGGAGAGCAGCCTCCGTCGCCGAAATCTTTCCACGGTTAGATCCTCTGGGCCGGTGTAATCTGAAGATCCGGGAAGGCCCCCCTTGGCCGTCGTGCGCGGCTCTGGCCCCCGGACACTCCCGCCGGTCTGCCGATGTCCGAATCCTCCCCGACGCCCGACGACACTCCTGCAACTGGCTCGAGCGCAGCCGCGCACTCCTTCCGGGCGCAGGCGGTGCTCGCCGGCACGGGGATCGATCTGGGGGCGCTGGGCGCCGCGGAGCGCCCCGGCGGAGCGCCGCTGGTGGTGGAGCTGATCGGCGCGCTCGATGGGCTCGGGATCGCCGGTTCCCCGGCCGGCGGACTCGGGGCGGGGCGCGGGACAACCGGCGTGGCCGTCCTCTTCCGCTACGGGGCGGTGGTGTTCTTCGGCGTCTCCCCAGCGGGGGTGTCGGAGTATTTGCGGCAGATCGGCCCCCATCTCCGTCAGCCGCTCGGGCCGGCCGATCGGGAGACCGAAGGGCTCGAGATCCGCGCCGGCGGCGCGCGCGAGACGTTCGAGGGGAATGTCCTCGTCCTCGCCGACGTCACCCTCGAGAAGCTCCAGGTGGTGGCCGACATCATGGCCAAGAGCGTTTCGCTGGCCCATCATGAGCGCAACATCGAGCGGCAGTTCGAGCGGATCGAGCCGTTTGCGGTGAACCTCGATCAGTGGGGGCGCGGGGGCCGGGCGGCCCACGAGCTCCTCCAGCACCTGGGAACGGCCCTCCTGGCCGAGCACCGGGTCGTGGCCGGGGCCCGCGTCGACGACGCGCCGGAGCTCCTCTGGGACCATCCGGAGCTCGAGCGGATCTGGGCCAGGCTCCGCGACGAGTTCGAGATCCGCGAGCGGTTTTCCGCCCTCCATGGCAAGCTCGCGTTAATCTCGCGGACGGCGGAGACGGCCCTCGAACTCCTCCAAAACCGGCGCGCACTGCGGGTGGAATACGCGATCGTCGGCCTGATCGTCTTCGAGATCTTCCTCACGCTCCTCCAGTGGTGGCTCTCCGGGCGCGTCGGCTGACGTTCCCCCTTCGCGGGGCACCCTGCTATAAATCGGGCGTTGGTCGGCCGCCGTTACCTCCCTTCTTCCCCTTCCCCTTCCGGAATCCCCGCATGATGCCCCCGCGCCAGGCCCGCTTCGGGTGC
>JBAWVV010000002.1:0-37557 GCA_037147115.1 Planctomycetia bacterium
CCCCCAGAGCGTGGGTGGTCTCGAGGGCCTTCTTCACCTGCGCCGCCGCGTAGGCGAAGACCTCGGCGTTGCAACTGGTGGCTGCGCCGTGGACGTAGCGGGGGTGAGAGAAGAGGTTGGCGGTGCCCCAGAGGAGCTTGATGCCGGTCCGTTCCTGGTGGCCGCGGAGGGCTGCGGCAACGGTGTCGAGGTTGGTGTGGCTCTCCGCGAGGGTCTTCCCCTCCGGTGCCACGTCACGGTCGTGAAAGCAGTAGAAGCCGACCCCGAGCTTCTCCATGAACTCAAACGCGACGTCGACCCGGGCGACCGCGGCAGCGAGGGAGTCGCCGCCGATCTCCCACGGCCGGATCATCGTCGCGGCGCCGAAGGGATCGCTGCCGGTGCCGCGGAAGGTGTGCCAGTAGGAGACGGCGAACCGGAGGTGGTCGCGCATCGGCTGGCCTTCGACGATCGCGTCGGCGTCGTAGTGCCGAAAGGCGAGCATGTTCTTCGTGCCCGGGCCCTCGTAACGGATCGGGCCGATGCCCGGGAACGCCTCTTTCGCCGCCATGAATCGAATCTCCTCGGATGCCGCGAGCCGCTGGCCGGCACGCAAAAGGGGCACGGTCCCGCTCCGCCGGGCGCCGTCATGGCGTGGATGGTAGCGGCGCGCGGAAAGGCGTGTCAGCCCCAGCCCGCGGTCAATCCCAGCCAACGGCTTCACGGCCCCGCGGTCGGCGGCGGAGTGAAACGGGCGAGCAGTCGTCTCCCCCAGTCTGGGAACCACTCCACAAGCCCGGCGAGCCAGGCCACTTTCCGGGGGACGACCAGTTCGCTCGCCCGCCGCCGGCAGGCCTCGAGAACCTGTTCTGCGAGGCGGTCGGGATCGAGCCGCTTCAAGGCGGCGCCGCCGCCGGGGCGATTTGCCTCGGCCGGCAGGCCGGCGGCGGAAACTTCGTCGGCGTAACGGTCGAACGTGGCATCGTCATCCGCTTCCTCGCGCCGGATCGGCCCGGGGGAAACCAACAGCACGTGTGCCCCATGGGGCGCCATCTCCAGACGAACGGCGTCGACGTACGCGGCGAGGGCCGACTTCGCTACCGCATAGGGCCCCATCAACGGCGTGACGAGCTTTCCGGCGAGGCTCCCGATGTAGACCATGTGGCCGCCGGCGCGGGCGACGTCCTCAGCGGCGGCCGTGGTCAGCTCCACGGCGGTGCGGAGGTTGGCGTCGAGAAAGCCGGCGAGCTGATCGGCCGAGGTGTCGAGGATCCGTGCCCGGCCCGATCGGCCGACGGAGAAGAAGAGGTCGTCGACGCCCCCGAGCCGGTCAAGGGCCTCGCCGACGACGCGCCCCCCTTCCCCCGGGCGGGCGAGATCGGCGGCGGTGCCGAGGCTTTTTTGTCCGGCCAGCGGCTCGGGAAGCCGCTCGAGGGCGCGACGAACGCCATCGGCCGACCGGCCGACCAGGAGCACGCTCGCCCCGGCCTTCAGAAGGTGACGGGCGAGAACGAGCCCGAAGCCACTGGTGCCCCCGGCGACGATCACACGGCGGCCATGCCAGGGAGATGTGTGGGGCCTGTTGGAGGGGGCGTGCATATTTTGGAGTTTAGCGTGGGCCCCGGTTGGCAGTCCCGCGAGCCACAAAGGCTCCTGACACGACTGTTGGGATGCCATTCGCTGCCCCGTGTCTGCCGTGCCATAGAGAGTGGCTCAGCCAACCTTGGGGCCTTTCAAAAGTAGATTGTGTTTGCGTTTGGTAATCCCAAACGCTACTGTGGTTTCATGGTGAGCGATCCGTTGAACGGGGCTGTCGACCGGCCGCTGTGGCGGGAATTACTCGAACGCGAGTGGCGGGAACGCCGTGTCATTTGGCTCACCGGTCCGCGGCGTCTGGGAAAGACGACGCTTGTCCAATCGCTCCCCGACACCGACTACTTCGATTGCGATCTGCCTCGCGTCCGTCGCGACGTCGAAGACATCGAGGGCTTTTTGAAGCGGCATCGTGGCCGTCGCATCGCGCTCGATGAGATCCACCGGCTCGCGGATCCCTCGAATCTTCTCAAGGTCGCCGCCGATCATTTCCCTGACATCCATGTCGTCGCCACGGGGTCGTCCACGCTTGGGGCCAGTGCGAGGTTTCGTGACACGCTCGCCGGACGTAAACGCACCGTGCGTCTCCTGCCGGTGCTGCACCGAGAGATTGCGGCGTTCGATGTCCCCACACCGGAGCGCCGACTTCTCCGCGGCGGCCTGCCGGAGCACCTCACCTCATCGGCCCTACCGGAAAGGGATTTCGCGGAGTGGATCGAGGCCTTCTGGGCCCGTGACATCCTCGAACTGTTCTCCGTGGGGAAGCGATACTCTTTCCTCCGCTTCCTCGAACTCCTCTGGGCCCAGAGTGGCGGCATGTGCGAGCTGACCGGATTCACGGCCGCTTGCGAGGCGAGTCGACAGACCCTGGCGAATTACCTCGACATTTTTGCCGCCACGGGAGTCGTGCACGTCCTCCGTCCCTTCGCCACGCATCCGTCGCGGGAAATCGTCTCGATGCCGAAGGTCTATGCCTTCGATACCGGCTTTGTCTGTTATGCACGCTCGGTTGATACGCTGCGGATGAGCGACAAGGGGGGGCTTTTCGAGCACCTCGTGCTCGATGAGCTCTGTTTCGAGGTCGGCGCCGAGACGTTGCACTATTGGCGTGACAAGCAGAAACACGAGATCGATTTTGTCTGGACGCCCCGCGGCCAGCCGCCGGTGGCGATCGAATGCAAGTGGCGGGCGGCAGGATTCGACCCCGTCGCGATGAAGGTGTTCGCCGGTCTCCACCCCGAGGCCGCCTTCTGGCTGATTGCTGAGGATCGAGATTCCTGGACCATGAGGCGTTATGGAAGTATCGACGTCATCGAGTGCGGGCCGGCCCATCTCCCGGAACTGGTCGCTCGGCACCGGCAGCGGTAATGCTCTGCGGCGGGAGGATCGCTCCGCGGTCGCGGCGACGGCGGGTCGGCTCCTCCCGCCCTGATTCGCGCCAGCCGGCTCCCGCGGTAGGCTGTTCCGCGCTCACCCAGCCGCCCCTGCCCTGCCCTTCCCATCCCACCTTCCGAGGGCTCCATGTCCGGCTCCTCTCCCGACTCATCGAAGGATTCCCGCTGGCCTCTCGACCGGGCCGCCCCGCTGCAGCGTCAACCCGATCCCGACCCCGATCTTGTGCGCACGAAGATCGTCGCCACCCTCGGACCGGCCTCCCGTTCGGAAGAGGCGATCCGTGGCCTCGTTCAGGCGGGGGTCGACGTCTTTCGGCTGAACATGGCCCACGGGTCTCTTCCAGAGCATGCCGAGACGCTCGAGAGGATTCGACGGATTTCGGACGAGCTCGTCCGCCCGGTGGGGGTACTCGTCGATCTTGCCGGGCCGAAGATCCGTCTTGGCGAGCTTCCCGACGGCGCGGTCGACTGCGTCGAAGGGACGCGGATCAGCTTTGCCCGTGGGCCGGGGCCCGCCACGGCCGACACCTTTACCACCACCTACGCGCCGCTCGTCGACGAACTCCGAGTCGGCGATCCGGTCATGCTCGCCGACGGCACGGTGAGTCTCGTCGTGGAGGAGCGCCAGCCAGATGAAGTGATTTGCCGGGTCGTCCAAGAAGGGACGGTGCGGAGCAGGCAGGGGGTCAATCTCCCCGGCGTGAAGCTCTCGGTGGCCGCCATGAGTGCTGCGGATTGGGAGCATGCCGAGTGGGCCGCCGGAGTGGGGGCCGACTTCGTCAGCCTGTCGTTCGTGCGCTCGCCGGTCGAGGTCCGCCTCCTCAAGGAGTTGCTTCGGACTCGAGGCTCGGTCGCCAGCGTCGTCGCCAAGATCGAGAAGCGCGAGGCGGTCGACGCCATGGAAGAGATCGTCGAGGCGGCCGACGTCGTCATGGTCGCCCGCGGCGATCTGGGGGTGGAGATCGACGTTGCCACGATGCCAATGGTCCAGAAGCGGATCATCCGCGTTTGCCAGCGCTTTCAAAAGCCGGTGATCGTCGCCACCCAGATGCTCGACAGCATGCAGCATTCGCGACGGCCGACGCGGGCCGAGGCGACCGACGTCGCCAATGCGATCCTCGACGGCGCCGACGCCTGCATGCTCTCCGGCGAGACGGCGATCGGCGACCATCCGAGCCTCGTCGTGGAGATGATGCGGCGGATCGCCCGTGCCACCGAGTCGCAGTATCTCGCCGATCGGCGGCTTTCGCTCGAGGAACGGCAGCGGGCCCCGTGGCTGGCGGCGGCCGCGGAAGTCGGCCCGCCGGAGGTACTCGCCGAGGGGCTTCACCCGATCACGCAGGCCGTGGTCGATGGGGCGGGGCGGATTGCCGTCGACGTCGGGGCGCGGCTTGTCGTGGTCGCCAGTCGCACCGGATTAACAGCGATTTCCAGGTCGAAACGGCGCGGGGCGGTCCCCACCGTGGGCGTGAGCGACAACGTCGCCACGCTCCGGCAGATGGCCCTCTACTGGGGAGTGACGCCGCTGGCGGGGACCGTTTCCACCGATGTCCAGGCGCTCCTGGGCCATGTCACGAGTTGGGGCCTCAGCGCCGGTCGATTGCGAACAGGGGACAGGATCGTGCTCGTGGCCGGTGTCGGCTTCGGGACGGGAGGCCATAATATGGCGCTGGTCAAGGAAGTCTGACCGTTTCCCCGGCTCACGGCCGGGGGAGAAAATGCCGATTGTGTTTTTTTCGGGAGCAAGGGTCCCGGCGGCCCATCAACGTTTCGATCGAGGAGCATTCGTGAGCGGAAATCGGACCAAGTGCGTGCTGGCGTATTCGGGGGGGCTCGACACCTCCGTGATCCTCGGCTGGCTCATCGAGCGCGGCTATGACGTGATCGCCGTCTACGTCGACCTCGGTCAGCCCTGCGAGGATCGAGCGGCAACGCTCGCCAAGGCCCGCACCTGTGGCGCCATCCACGCCGAGATCGTCGATGTCCGCGAGGAGCTGTGCCGCGACTTCGCCTTCCCGGTCCTCCAGTGGCAGGCCCGCTACGAGGGCACCTACCTCCTTGGCACCTCGATCGCCCGGCCGCTGATCTCGAAGGTGATCGTCGACATCGCCCATCGCGAGGGGGCCTCGGTGTTCGCCCACGGCGCCACCGGCAAGGGGAACGACCAGTGCCGCTTCCAGCTCGCCGCCGAAGCGCTCGATCCGAAGATCGCCGTCCTCGCCCCGTGGCGGATCCGCGAATTCCGCGAGCGCTTTCCCGGCCGCACGGAGCTCATCGATTTCTGTGACGAGCGCGACATCCCGGTGAAGGCCTCGAAGGGGAAGCCCTACAGCTCCGACGAAAACTGCCTCCACACCAGCTACGAGGCGGGTCTCCTCGAGGAGATGACGACCGACGGCTTCGAGCTGGTCGAGTTCGGGATGACGGTCTCGCCTCAAGCTGCCCCCGAGAAGCCGGAAATGGTGCGGATCGACTTCGAATCGGGGGTGCCGACGAAGGTCAACGGCAAGGCGCTTGCGCCCCACGAGATCGTCCTCGAGCTCAACGCAATCGGCGGCCGCAATGGTGTCGGCCGGTCCGACATCGTCGAGAATCGGTTCGTCGGCATGAAGAGCCGCGGGGTTTATGAGGCGCCGGGGATGACGCTCCTCTACGAGGCCCACCGGCTCGTCGAGCAGCTGACCCTCGACCGCGACCTCGTCCACCTCCGCGACCGGATCGCGCCGGAGGTGGCGGAGATGGTTTATTACGGCTTTTGGTACTGCGCGAAGATGGACGCCCTCTCGGCATTCATCCGCGAGGCCCAAAAGCCGGTCACCGGCACCGTCGAGCTCAATCTCTACAAGGGGAACATGCTCGTGAAGAGCCGAACGAGCCCCAACAGCCTCTACGACGCGGCGATCGCGTCGATGGAAGGGGGCGGTTCGTACGACCAGACCGATGCCGAGGGCTTCCTGCGGATCATGGGGCTTCCGGGGCGCGTTCAGGGGGCGGTACGGCCACGCGGCTGACCGCCCGCTCCGCCGCCTCGGGATCGACCTGCTGCAAGGCGACTTCGAGGGGGAGATTTTCTCCACTCGTCGCCTCCGCTGCCGGGACGGCGACCGCTGCGGTGGAGCCGGGGCACGGCGTCAAACAAGCGACCCGCCAGAATCGCCCCGACGCGGTCCTGGCGGTGCCGCTCACCGTGCCGTCGGGGGAGAGGGCAATGACGACGTCGGCGAGTGTTGGCCCCCCTCCGCCGATCCCCGTGCCGAGGCACTTGAGGCAGGCCTCCTTGCAGGTCCAGAGCCGGTAGAACACCGCCGCCGCCTCGTCGTCGGGGAGTCCCTCGAGGAAGCGCGACTCCTCCGGCGCGAAGTGATCGGCGATCCGGCGGAGATCGGCAAGCGTGCGACGGGCGGTGTCGATCCGCTCGAGATCGACGCCGATCGCCGGACCGTCGGGGGCAGCCGGGCCGGTGACGGCCCGCGCGTTTGCCAGGGGGAGAAAGGCATACAGCGCGAGCCCCCCGCTCCGCGCCAGATTGAAGCCCGGTGGGCCATTCGCAGTGGCAACGCCTGCGCGGCGGAGTTCGGCTGCGGCAAGCATCGGCTTGCCCGCCGGGCCGGGCTCGAGCGGCACGCGCGAGGCTTCGATCCCGAGCCGCTCCCCGAGGAGTCGGTGGAGGAGCCCGCGGCGGACGATGAAGCGATCGCGGTCGAGCGAATGGTGGAATCGTTGCGCTCGCGCCTGTTCGTCGGCGGAGAGCGTCGCGGCAAAGATGGCCGGTCGCCAATCGTCGCAGTCGGCGAGGTGGAGGGAGATGGGGGGCATGACGGGATCGAAACGGAGGGGCGAAAGAATCGGTTGGGACGGTGAATAATCGGACCGTGCCGTGGCAGCCGGGGCCATCAATTTCGCTTGTGGGTGGGCAATCCCGCGGGCGGCAGGAGGGAGGTCGAAAACCCAGCGATCAACGGCCACACTACATCGTCCGGCAGCGTCGCCGGCCTGTCGAGGAGTTCCCGAAGTCCATGATCTCTCCGTCTCCCGTGCCTGCGGGGCTAGCGCGTTCCATCGCCCCGTACCGCAGGTCCATCCATCGGGTGTTTGACGGCCGGGTGCGTGAGCACCCCGATGCGGTGGCGATCGAGTGTGGGGAAAGGCGGTGGACCTATGCCGAGATCGCCGCTGCGAGTCGCTCTTTCGCAGCCGAGCTGCGCGATGCCGGCGTTTTTTTTCCGGGCGATCCCCGGGAACGGGGGCGGGCATGAGCAGACGTGCGATCCTGTTGAAGATCGAGGCCCGTCGGCCCGCTTCCTGGTTGCTCCTTCTCGCCGCGCTCGGCGGGGCTTCCGTCGCCGGCAGCGGACGTGTTGAAGGCATGCCGACGGCTGCGGTCGGATTCCTCCTCGGGGGATTGTTGGCCGTGGCGGCGCTCGGTGACCGCGGCCCCGCGCCGGCCGGCCACCTCGGCGGAGCTGGGATGGGAATGGTGGCGAGGATCGTCTGGCCGCTGATCGGGGGAATCATTGGGGCCTTAGCCAGCCCCGCCGGGCCATCCCTCGGTGCCCTTGTCGGCTTCCTCCTCGGGATTGGCTTCGCCGCCCTCCTCTCCGCGCGCTTCCAGAGGGAATTGACCAACCGTGCCGATATCGCCAGCTCCGTTCTGCTGATCACCGCCGGTGTCGGGCTGGCAGGAGGTTGGGGATGGACGCGGTTTCCGGATCACGGCCTGGCGGCGGGGAGCGCGATGGTTGTCGCCGTTGTCGCGACGGTCGTCGGTGCGGCGACCGCCGTCCGCCTCCCCGTCGCTGAGCGAAAGCCGCGGGGAACGGGGCGCTTGATCGCCTCGGGCGAACCGGCGCGGGGGCGGCTCGATCTGTGCGGGATGGCCGTCGCGTTGACGGCGATGGTTGTTTGCCTGTTCCTCGCGCCCGATGCGGCAGCCACGAATGTGGTCGTGGCGCTCGCCTGTTTCCTGGCGTTGGCCGTGCCCGAAGCGACCATCTCACCGGTCGGAGCGGAACGCGGCTGGAGCCGGTTGATGGGATCGGTGCCGGTTCGGGGGCCGGGCGGGCGATTCGGCATGACGGGTCTGGTCAGCGAGAGCGTCGGATTTCACGCCCTCATGCTCGGCTGGCCCTCGCTCGTGGCCTTCCTTCTGCTGGCGGGGGATCGGGACCGATCGGCCGGCGCGTTGGCCTCCGTTGCGGCCCTCTCGGCCACCGCGGCGATCACCTGGGGGACGGTATCGCTCCTGCGGCGCCGGGTCGACGGCGGCACGACGATGGCGGCGGTAGTCGCCCTCCTGATTGTCGTTTGGATGATCGTGGTGTCATCCCTGCCGTTGGCCGGTCCAGTCGATCCAGTCCGGTCGGTCCAGGGGGGGCGCGGCGCCGCCAGCACCGGCTCCGGGGCATTCCTGACGGATTGATCGGACGGCGATCTTGCCGGGCTTGCGCACCTTTCCCGGCCGGTTGGCAAAGGAAACCTGTCCACCGTGATCGGGTCCAGATTCCGCCCGGACCGGCACGATAAGGAAGGGGAGCGCGCCAAACTGTCGCGCCCTTGCGGTGACTTCAAGGAGGAGTTCTCGTGCACGGAAGCATGTTGGCCGGTCGTCGGCAGAGGGGATCGCACCTCCCGGGAGTCATCCGTCGCGCCGCGGCCTGGATGGTGGCCGTGGCCTCTGTTGGACCGAATATCCCGGTCGAGGCGGCCGGGTTCGCCCCGAGCGAGACGGTGTTCCCGGCGACAACGCGGATTTGGGTCAGCGCCCCCGATCCGCACCGGCTTCGCGAGAACTTCGACAACACCGACTACGGGCAGTTGCTCCAAGACCCACAGATGCGCCCGTTCGTGGAGAGCGTCCGCGATCAGGCCCGCAAGGCCGGGAGGCAGCGGCTGGGGAAGCTCGGGCTGTCGTTCGAGGATCTCGCCAGCGTCCCGGGAGGGGAGGTCGCCCTGGGCGTCATCGAACCGGCTGCCGGTCGGCTCGCCACGGTGATCCTCGTCGATACCACCGGCCACGACGACGAGGCCTCGCGGCTGGTCGAGACGATCGGCGAGCGGCTCGTCGAACGGAAGGCTACGAAAACGACCTCGACGGCCGGCGGGACCACCACCATGACGGTCTACGAGGTGCCACAGGAACCGGGAACCGCCCACGCCACGCGCGTCGCCATCGTCTTCCATCCTGGGGCCCTGATCGTCGGCGACGATCCGGCCGTCGTCATGCAGACGGCGTCGTCGCTGTCGGGTCGGACCGACGGTCTCGCCACGGTCGCCTCCTATCGGGCGGTCTCCGACCGCTGTGCCGACAAGGTGTCGTCCGCCTCAGCGCCGATCCGCTGGTTCATCGATCCGCTCGGGTTCGCCCGTGCCGTGCAGGCCGCCAATCCCCCGCGCGAGAAGCGGAAGGGGCCAGATTACGTGGCGATCCTCGGGCGTCAGGGCTTCGATGCCGTCAAGGCCGTTGGCGGGGTGATCGTGCTCGACGACGGACTCCACGATCTCCGCCACCACACGCTCGTCCACGCGCCGCCGCTCGAAGGGCGGAAAGCCTTCGCCGCCGACCGCTACAAGCTCGCCGCCCGGATGCTCCAGTTCCCCAACACCGCGCGCCTCGAACCGCCGTCGTGGGTGCCGCGCGACGTGTCGAGCTGGGTCACGATGCAGTGGGACATGAAGACGGCCTTCGAGTCGGCCGAGTCGCTCGTCGACGACGTCGTCGGTGAGAAGGGGGTCTTCGATGACGTCATCGCCTCGCTCAAGGAGGATCCGGACGGCCCGCAGATCGACGTCGCCAACGAACTCGTCGGATGCCTCGGCACGAGGGTGTCGATCATCAGCGACCACACCATGCCGATCGATGTCGACAGCGAGCGCCTCGTGATTGCGATCGAGACGCACGATCCCGACCAGGTCGCCAAGACGGTCGCCAAGTCGATGTCGACCGATCCCGACATGCGGAAGGTGGAGTTCAACGGCCACATCATCTGGGAGTTGATCGACCGCACCGACGCGATCCCCAAGCTCGAGATCGAGACCCCCGGCCTGATCTCCGCCCATGCCGATTCGGAGGCCGATTCGGAGACCCCCGGCCGTCGGGGGAGGCTCCGTGACCGCGAGGAGAAACTCCTGCCGCACTCGGCCGTGACGATCGCCCACGGCCATCTCCTCGTCGCCTCCCACCGCGACTTCCTCGAGCGCGTCCTCGCCACCTCCGGCGACGAAGGGACGCTCGCCGACACCGGCGACTTTGGCGTCGTGACCGAGGAATTAGCGCGTCTGTTCCCCGGTGAGTCGGCGCTGCGGAGCTTCGGCCGGGGCGACGAGACGATCCGCCCGGCCTACGAAATGCTCCGCCGCGGCGAGATGCCGAAATCGAAGAGCCTGATGGGGCAACTTCTGAATGTCGCCCTCGGCGACGGCAAGGAGGGGAGCGTTCGGGAGCAGCGGATCGACGGCAGCACGTTGCCGGAGTTTGACGTCATCCAGCGCTATCTCGGGGCCGCCGGGGTGGGGATGGAGACGGTCCCCGAGGGCTGGTACATCGCCGGGGTGGCCCTGCCCCGCGATGGCCGCAGCGATGCGGTGGCCCGCAAACCGTCGGACACGATCGGACGCTAAGCCCGGCCATTGACTCCGCGGCGCCGTCGGGACTTTTTCCGACGGCGTCGGCCGTCGGGGTAGTCAGCGCGGTGGCACGCCTTCCTTCCCCGCCTTGCGTGCGGGGGGCGACGGGGCGGTCGCGGGCCCCCGAGTCGATTCGAGGACAGCCCAAAACGGATGCTGACGGTCACCACGCGTCCGCAGATCCTCCAGGAGCACTCCCTCGTCCGGCTGGACCGGGTCGCGCCACAGTTTCCTGCCGTCGAGGCTGACATTCACCGGCCGCGTGAAGTCGACGAGGTCGGGGGAGAGCCACACCCTGACCCGCTCGGCCCCGCAGTGGATGATGAGCCCGTTGGTGGCCGTGGTCTTGGCATCGAGCGTAAACGGCCGAACGCCCTGACCGGGCGGCCACTGCGACGGCAGGACGACGGTCTTCGGAGGGGCGCCGGAGAGCTCCACCCACCAGAAGAAATTGTCCCACGGGCGCATCGTGACGGTGTCGATCGTCGTCGGGAGGAAGGTCCGTTTCCGACGCTCCATCCAGTCGAAGATCCGCGGAATCTCGTCGGCGAAATGTTCGTGGCCGCGGCCCCGGTACTCGACGTAGGTGGTGTCGAAGCCCTTGGCGAAGTAGCGGTCGAGGTCCATGCCGTTGCGGGCAAAGGTGCCGTTGTCGAGCTCGCCCCCCACGACGTAGATCGGCAGCGTGCGGGCATTGTGCCAATAGTGATTCACGTAGCGGCCGGCGCCGGGAGTGATCGCAACGAGCCCCGCCCACAGGTCGGGATGGGCCAGGGCGATGTCCCAGGCGGCGTCGCCACCGAGCGAGTGCCCCGAGAGGAAGACGCGGTCGGTGTCGATGGCGAATCTCCGCTGCGCTTCCCGCAAGCTGCCGAGAACGGCCGCATGCTCCCGGGCCGAGTAGCCGTAGGTCGATTGCCCCTCTTCCGTCCAACGCGGCGCGACGACGATGCAGCCATGACGGGTCGCCTGACCGACCCGGCGGCCGTCGGGCCCCGGTGATCCCGCCCACCAGGTGATCTGGTCGGCCGGTGTCGTGAAGGCGGCATGGAGCGAGACGATCGTCGGGTAACGCCGCAGAGGGTCGTACTCGGGGGGCACCTGAACGAGACAGCTCAGCGGTTGCCCATCCGCCCCGGGGAATTCGAACTCATGGAGCCCGGGGGCCGTCGGCTCGGGGGGATCGAGGGGCGGGCGCATCTGACGCGCCAAACTCGCGATCGTCGCCGCGTCCCCCGCCTCCTCGTCGGCCACTTGTTCTCGCAGCGCCTGGCGGGCCGCCGCGTCGTCCGCGCGGAGGTAGTCGCGGAGGAGATCGCGGACGCGGGCGGCAGAGAGGGCGAGCTTCAGGTTCTCGCCGGCCGCCGCGGCCCCCTGGAGCCAACCGGAGAGCGCGATCGCCAGCGCCCGGTCGGCCGCGAGGTCGGGTTCGGTGCCCATCCGCTCAAACGCCGAGAGCCGATCGAGCGTGGCGAAGGTCATCTCCGCGCCGATCTCGTCGAGGATCCCGGCGACGGCGGCCCGGGTGCCGCCATCCTCGAGGCTGTCACACCGCTCCTGGAGGAGCCCGAGCAGGCGTTCGGCCGATGCCTGGCGCCCACGGTAGGCATCACGGGCCTCCCGGATCGCTTCGATGGTCTCGGCCGAGGCCTCGTCGGCGGGGAAGCGTTCGAGGATCTCCATCGCCAGGGCATCCTGGCCCGACCTGCCGCGCAGTCGGACCTCGTCGAGGAGCCGGGTGGCCGACAGTTCCCCCAGGCTCTGCCGTTCTTCGGCAAGGTTCTTCAGTGCGGGGAAGTCACCGATGACACCGTCGAGCTCGCTCCGCGCCTCTTCGTAACGCTCCGCCTGGAGGAACAACCGCACGATCCGCAGCCGTTCCTCCGAACTCGCCGGATCGGTCTGTCGATCGAGCACGAGGCGCAGCTGATCGCGGGGGATCGATCCGGTCGACAGGCGCATGTCGAGGAGGAGCGGGTTGTCGGTGACGACCCCCTCGACCCGAGTCCAGAGGGGGGTGATCTCGGTGATTCCCTGAACGACGTCGATCCTGCCGGAGGCCGTCGCCAGGGTGAGGATGCGGCGTCCAAACTCATCGAACGGCGTGGCGGCGAGAATCCCGCCGATAGAAGCGACGCGGCGGCCGTTCTCCGGGACGCGCTGCGGGATCTCGATCCGCTGGAGTTGCCGGCCGAACGGAAGCTCCTCCGCCCTGACGACGCGCCGCCGCGAGACGAACGTTCGCGTCAATTCGTCATCGCACATGAGCACGGGGGTGCCGGCCGTCCGGCTGCTGGTCGCCTCGGCGATCGGGTCGACGGCCACTCCGGCCACGAGCGCAAACCGTCCCTCGAGCGTCCGGCCATCCGCCATCTCGACCCGATCGGCCAAGGCGGTGCCTGAGCCGGCCCATGAGACAAGCAGAGCGCCGCAGCCGACAGCGCCGATGATCGCCCGGAGGGGGGGGCGGATCGCCACTGGCTGACGCGGAAGTGCCGGCGTGTGGGGGGCAGCAGCCAGGCTTTCCATCGAGTGTCCTCCGTGACCTCCGGCCTCTTGGCATCCGCCGCCAGGGAAGGAATCAGTTTATCGTCAGGGGGAGGAAGTCATCCATGTCGCCCTGGCCGCCGCGGCGGGTGCGGCCGTTGGGCCTTGCCGACCGCCCCAGCCTTCGGGCCGGGCGGAGGGCGCCGTCGGGCTCCGGGAACGGTACACTTCCACCGGCCACCTGCATCGCAGGCGCCAGCCGAGCGGATCTGCGGTGTTCGCCCGCTCGCTTCCCCACTCCCGGCAGAGAGGATTCCAACCCGATGCGAGGGCCGATGGGCGACTTCGTGCGACGGGCGCTCTCGTGGGGGATCGTCCTCGTACTCCTCCTGCCGATCCTGCTGTCGGTGGTGAGCGGACTGGCTGCCCTGCTCGCCGCCCTCGGCGACGAGGGGGGGGCGCAGTTGTGTTGGCGCGCGGTCCTCCTGGCGGCCGTGGTCTGGCTCCTGGCGGTGGTGGCGACGTCAGTCCTGGCGGGCTTGGCCGCGCTCGCTGCGGAGCGTGCGGAACGGCGGTGTGGCCCCCCTTCCCGCCATCGGCGGCGGCAGAATGGGCGACGCCCCGGGCGGCGGCGGGGTGACCGCGGCTGGCCGGCGGCGCACGGCGGATCAAGCGAGAACGGAAGCGGGGACGGGAGCGGTGACGACGGGCCTCCGCCCCGGCATGACCCGCGGCCGGGCTGATCCTCCCCGGTGGAGTGCGAACGATGCCGATCAAGTTCCGCTGTACGGGATGCCGTTCGAAGCTCTACGTTCCGGAACGGTGGCACGGGACCTCGATCGTCTGCCCCCGTTGCGACACGCGGGTCATGGTGCCGGCCGAGGCTGCCGGAGGCATCGTCACGTCGTTCGAAGGGGCGGCGGTCGAAAAGTCGCTCGCAGATCTCGTCCCGGACGGGGGCGAACCGTTCCGTGCCGCACCGTTCACAGTCAAGGTCGGCGCTCCCGGCCGGAGCCGTGGGAACCGGAGCGGCGGGAAGCAGTCCCCCAAATCCGCAGGCGTGCAGCGCCGACGGACGGTGACCCTTCCGGTCTGGGTTCCGTATGCTTTTGGCGTCGGGCTGTTGCTGGTGAGCGCGGGGGCGTTTCTCGCCGGGATCTGGTGGGCGTCGAGGGGAGGCGGATCATGATTGGTCGAGGCGCGGTTTTGGTTCCACACTTCCCCGGAAGCAGATGGTTGCTCGCGATGCTCCTGGCGCTGCTGGCCGTCAGCGGGGAAACTGGCCGCGGGCAAGATCCGCCGACGGCAGCGGCGGTGAAAGTCCTCCTTGATGGCGTCCGTGAAGACCTCGACGCCGACCGTCCGCAGGCGGCCCGCGATCGGTACGTGACGGCGGTCGATGCGCTGACGGCGCTGGTCGGCGGAGAGCCGCCGGCGGCGGCCCGCGGCTTGCTCGATCGGGCCCGGGGGCTGCGGGACGACCTCGAGCTCCAGGGGGTCGATGTCGATGGCATCGAGCTTCCCTCGCTGCCGCGGGCGGCGGCCAAGCCGAAGGCGGATTCCACCGCGAAGTCGGCAAGGGGGCCGGCCGGGACGGTCAGGAAGAGGGGGGTGGGAAGGCCGGCCGACCCCGGCGCCAAGGACGCCGCCGCCAAAGGGGTGAGCTTCGTCGGAGAGGTGGCGCCGATCCTCCTACGCCACTGCGGGGGATGTCACGTCGCCGGCCGCCGCGGGGAGTTTCAGTTCACTTCCTTCGACACCCTCATGAAGACCGGGATGGTGCAAAAGGGAGCCGGGGCCGACAGCCGGCTTGTCGAGGTGATCCGCACCGGCGACATGCCGCGCGGCGGCGGGAAGGTGTCGCCTGAGGAGTGTGCGCTGCTCGTGACCTGGATCAACGAGGGGGCGATGTTCGACGGCGCCGATCCGCTCGTGGCGTTGCAGAATCCCGGGGCACCCGGCGGGGCCGCGACGACGCCCGTCCCCACCGGCGCGGTGAAGCTCGAACCGGGGGACGTGTCGTTTGCCTTCGACGTCGCGCCGGTCCTGGTAAAGCAGTGCTCCGGCTGCCACGACGCGATGCAGCCCGACGGGAATCTCTCCATGGTGACCCTGGAATCACTCCTCCGGGGAGGCGCCAATGGCGCTCCGATCATCGCCGGCGAAGGGGTCGCGAGCCTGCTGGTGCGGAAGCTCAAGGGGCGCGACATCGAAGGGCAGCCGATGCCCCTCGGAAAGCCACCGCTCTCCGCGGAGGTGATCGCGACGATCGAGAAGTGGATCGATCAGGGGATGAAGCTCGACCTCCTCACGGCCCAGACGCCGTTGACGACCGTGGCCGCCGCCGGTCGGGCCCGTAGCCTCTCCCACGCAGACCTGCTCGCGGCCCGCTTCGAGGCCGCCGACGGCATCTGGCGGCGGGCGATCGCCGACGAGGAGCCGACGCGCATCACCCGCGGGGATCTCCGTCTCGTCGGCAACCTTCCCGAGGCGAGCCTTGAGAGTCTGGCTGATCTTGCCGAAAAGGCGATGGAAGACGTTGCCGAGACCCTCGGCACCGGCGGCCGCCCATTGGCGAAGGGGGGGATTGTCCTCATGGTCTTCGACAAGCCCTTTGACTATTCCGACTTCTGGATCAACGTCCTCGGGGACGAGCGTCCCAAGGGGCTCTTCGGGAAGGCGGGCGTCAACGGCGACGTGGTCTACGGTGCCCTCATCGCCCCCGCGGTCGATTCAGCCGCTGCCCGGGCCGACGCGACGGCGGCGATCGCCGCGGAGCTCGCCGCCGCCGCGTTCCTCGCCCGTGGCACCCCCGACTGGTTCGCGGCCAGCGCTGGCCGCGCCGTCGCCATGAAGGTGGAGCCGAAGTCGGCGCTGGTGAAGGCCTGGCGCGGTCAGGCCAGCGAACGGCTCCAGCGGATGCGCCGACCCGCCGCCGTCGTCGACGGGACGGCTGGACCGGCCGACGACGCCCTCGTGGGCGGGGCATTCCTCTCCGCCGCTTCAGGGGGGGGAAGTCGTCTCAAGGCGATCTTCGGACAACTCGAGGCCGAGGTACCGTTCGGGGAGGCCTTTGAGACGTCATTCCAGGGAACCCCGACGGCGGTCTTCGAGGGCTGGCTGGCGAGGGAATTGAAGAAGCGGGGCGGAAGCCCGGGGCGATGAGTTTTCCACCGCAATGCCGTGGTGTCTGGGATGCGGAGAGCTCGTTGATAAAAAGGAGGGAGCCTTGGACCCCGGGGCGGGAGATCCGGGCGACCGCCGGCGAACCGACGGTCTCCGGCATGGCCTGCGGCCGGGACAATTCATCAGCCCCCAACGAGCCTCGGTAAGAGCTCACCGGCATGGTGTGACAGCAGCACGAACATGGCAGAAAACCCATCGCCCCAGGTTTCCCGGCCGCGCGGGGGATTCCGCGGGCATGGCCTGCCTGGTTCCCAGCATCATACACGCCGGAGTCAGGCGTCGGCCATGTCCCGGCCGACCGCTTCCATCGTTTTCGTGTTTCGTTCGACCGCGATCACCACGGTCTGGCGCTCCACGCCGTTGGGATTGCTGGCGATGATCGGGAGGACCTGCCGCTTGTTCGGCAGATCAACGCGAACGCGGAAGGTGCCGTCCGGCCCGACTTTGACCGGTTCCCCCTGGAGCGTCACGTAGGCCCCCGGTTTGGTCGCCCCGTAGACGATCATCTCGGCATCGACCTCGATCTGGAAGTCGCTCGATGGCTGCGGTTCGAACTCGCCATCGACCGACGAGCGCTGCGCCGGTGGACCGATCGGTCGCCGCAGTTTCTCCTCGAAGAGCTCCTGGAGGTCGGTGCTCGAATGCTCAGGGGAAAAGCCGCCGCTCATGGCGTAGATCTTCTCGCAATCGGCGGCGATGTCCCCCCAGTGGGTGTCGAGGGTGTCGGCCTGCGAGTTGGCCGGAACGGTCACGGCGTTGGAGCGGGCCAGGGCCTGGAACTTCCCGTGGGGGGCCTGATACCCGATCTCGAGGCGACAGCGCATCGGCTCGCGGATGTCGACAAACCAGTTCTTCACCCCGCCATGGATCTCGATCGTGCGGACAACCCGTTCCGAAGGAGAAGCCTGGAGGGCATTCTCGAGTTGGAGAACGCGCAGCACCGGGCGGGCCGCATGCCATTCCTGGCCGAGGGCCGCCTGGGCGCGGATGATGCTTGCCGAGGTAATCTCCCAGAAGGCGTGGAGCCAGTGGGGCCCACGCACCATGACAACAATCCGGTCGCGCATCGAGGCTGCCGAACGGCCATTCTCCGGCTTCGTGGCGAGCATCTTTGCCTTGGCAATCCGTGCCCTGGCCTCTTGGATCCGCAGCGCCACGGCTTCGTCCCGGGCCGGCACCGTCTCAGCGGGCGTCGGACGGGTCGGCGCGACCTTCGGACGCATCGCCGCGGCCGGAACCGGTTGACGGGCCCGGGCCTTGCGCACCAACGCACTGATCAGTTGATCCTTCCTCATGGCGTGCCAGCCAGCCACACCATGCTGCTTGGCCAAGCGGGCCAGATCACGAACCGGCTTCTGCTTCAGACTCGCGGCTGTCACGGATTTTCCCCGGGAAATGGTCGATGTCCAACCCTTCCACGGTACCGACGACAGGTCCTTGACGCAAATGAAGACCCCCTATTAAGGGGTGTTTTTCGCGTCGATCGGCCGAAAGTCATCCCTCGGCGGGATCACGATTCGACCGGACAGACCAAGGACGCATGCGTCACGGAGGACCGCCAACCGCCACTTGGATCGCTCTCCAGGGGGGCTGGGGCGACGCCGACCGCAGCGATCAGTCGCCGCGGAGTTTCAGCCCCCGCTCGGTGAGTTTCTCACGGACCTCATTCAGACTCGTGACGCCGAAGTTCTTGCACTCCATGAGATCCTCGGCCGTCCGGCGGATCAATTCGCCGATGGTACCGATCCCCAGTTTCGTCGTGCACTTCCGGGCCCGGACGGAGAGAGACAGTTCGGTGATCGGGAGGGAATGGATCTCCTGATCATCCGCCGAAGGGGCCTCGGGTTCGAAGACCGTCTCCTCGGTCGCCGTCGCTGTCGCCAACTGGCCAAGGGTCAGCCCCTTCGTAGCGAGCATTTCCTTGATTTCGACCAGGCTCGTTTCGCCGAAGTTCTTGCTCTCGAGGATCTCGGCCTCGGTCGTACGGGCAAGATCGCCGAGGGTCGCGATCCCCATCTTCTGGAGGCAGTTCCGGCTCCGCACCGAGAGTTCGAAATCGCTGACGGGGAGGGCGAGAACATGATCGAGACGATCACGCTGCTTTTGATCCTGATCGTCGAGTTGAAGATCGCCGGAGGCAGACGAATCCTTGAGGAACAACCGGGCCCGGGGGTGATCGGGATAGACCTGAAGCACCCGCTTGTAGCACTGCTGGGCGTTGACGAAGTCGTCGCGGTCCTCGTAGAGGATGCCGAGGTTCATCAGCGCCCCGACTGACGCCGGATAGCGCTGCACAGCCCGCTCGTAACAGGCCTTGGCCTCGTCGTCGTTGCCGACCCGGTCGTTGATCACACCCATCGCAAACAGGGCGGCGGGATGGCCCGGATCGAGGGCGAGCGCCTTCTCCAGCGCGACCATCGTGTCGGCCAGCGGGAGGCCGAGATCGGCCGCAATCGTCGCCTTCTGGGCCCAGAAATCAGCCGAGGATTCCGCGGTCGGGCCGAGTTTGGCAAGGAACGTCTCGGCCTCCTTCGAATGGCCGGCCAGACGCTTCGCCTCGGACGCTCCCACGCCGCAAGCGGTGATGTCGTAGCCCCCTTTTTGGGCGGCGGCGAACGCCTCGGTGGCACGCGTGAGGAGGTCGGTGGATTGATCGCCCGCCATCGCCAAGGCGAGGAGCGACCGGGCTTGATAGTAGTGGGCAACCGCGCCGCCGTCGGCCGACTTGAGGGTCTGGACCGCGTCCTTCCAGCGACCGAGAAGGTATTGCCCCACACCGAGTCGAACGCTCGACGCCGGACTCCGCTCCTCCTGTCCATCGAGCTCCTTGACGGCCCCGCGGAGATCTCGGTGGGTGGCTGGATCACTGCCGAGAAGCCCGATCAAAGCGGCGATTTCGGTCGGGCCGAACGAGCCGGTGCCAGTGAACAGATCGCGGACGTCGACGGTGGCGGGCATATCGGCCTTTCAGCGGAAGAAGGGGAAAAAGCCAGCGGCGGGAGTCGAACCCGCAACCCCCGCATTACGAATGCGGTGCTCTGCCAATTGAAGCTACGCTGGCCTGTGATCCTGACGGTCGGTGGCTGCCGCGGCCCTCACCAGGAAAGGATCGCTGCAGTTCCGACTCGGATGCCGCGGGCGTTTCGGCCCATCGGCGCCCGCCGACGCGATCCGCCTAGGGGCGATTCGTGTCAGTCGGAACCCCGAAAATTAGCGCAGGGACCGGGGCACCGTCAAGGGTCGTCCGGGAAAATGGCTGCCACCGGGCATTCCGCCCGCAGGCGCTGCATGCCCGACCGGCCCGACCGCGCGATCCGGCCGCGAGTGCATCGGACCTGAGAAAACCGCAGGTTTTCCAGGGAGACAAAAGTCGTGGATGGCTTTGTCCACGTCGAGCCAGCCAAAAAAACAAGGTGGGGCCTCCGACCCGGCAGGAGCATCCTGCCATGGGAGTGCGGGTCAGGGGCAAGGCGACCGCACGCCCGGAGTAAGCCAGAGGCCCCACCTCATGTGTGGGTTTTGCCGGGCGGTGGGGGCCGTCCGACGAGATTCCAGAAATGCAGATGGCGTGCCAAAGTTGGTAACGCCGTCGATTTTTGACTCGATGGGGACTGGAAACGGCGAGGGAAGAGAGTTCGGTTGGGTTTTTTCAGCCCTCGGCGCGGCAAACGCAGCCGCCGCTGGCCCGCCTCTGCGGCCAATCGATGCCAGGAGGAGCGCGATCGATCGGCCCCGGCAGTGACGCATTCCGCGCCGGTGCGCTGCAGAACGCAGCGCGCGACGGCCGTCGGGTCGGTCGCGGCGGCATTCGGTATGATGCCTCGATCGTCGCCCTCCCCGGCTCCAGTCCTGCCGCAGGAAGGCGTTTCCCCCTCTCGCGACGCCGCCGGAGCCGCCCGTGATCCCTCGCCTTCCTGCCCATGTCGGGCCTCACCGGTGCGGTCCGGGGCAACCGCTCTTGGTGATCGCCGGGCCGTGCGTGATGGAGAACGAACGCCTTTGTCTCCATGTCGCGGAATCGCTCGCCGCCATCGCCGCAGCGCTCCCGATCCGGGCCGTCTTTAAAGCGTCGTTCGACAAGGCGAACCGGACCAGCGCCGGGGCCTTTCGCGGTCCCGGGCTCGACGAAGGCCTCGCCATCCTCGACAAGGTGCGGGCGGCGACTGGGCTCCCAGTGACGACCGACATGCACCTCCCCGATCAGGCCGCGGCGATCGGTGCGGTTTGTGACCTGATCCAGATTCCTGCCTTCCTCTGCCGTCAGACCGATCTCCTCCTCGCGGCGGCCGCCACGGGGCGGGCAGTGAATGTCAAAAAGGGGCAGTTTGTCGCTCCCGGCGACATGAAACACGCCGTCGCCAAACTGCTCGCCGGCGGATGCCAGGACGTCATGCTCTGTGAACGGGGCACGTTTTTCGGCTACGGGCGGCTCGTCAACGACTTCACTGGCCTGCCGGTGATGCGTCGATTCGGCGTGCCGGTGATCTTCGATGCCACCCACTCCGTCCAGCAGCCGGCGAGCCTGGGAGATGCGACCGGGGGCGACCGGACGCTCGTCGAACCCCTCGCCCGGGCTGCCGCCGCGGTCGGGGTCGACGGTCTGTTCCTCGAAACCCATCCCGATCCCGATTCGAGCCCGAGCGACGGGCCGAACATGGTTCCGCTCGATCGTCTCCGGGGCGTCTTGGAACGGGTGCTGCGGATCCATGAAGCCCGGCTGGCCGGCGAAGCAGGGGGCGAAACATGACCCCCCTCCCCTGCCGGTCTGGTTCGTGGTCGCAGTCCCCTGCCCCGGTGGCCGGCTGGAAGGTAACGCTCGTGACGTTGATGGTGGCCTGGATGGTGGCCGGCTGTGGGCCCCGCGCGGGACGCGACGGGCCCGCCGGCCAAGCCCGGGCAACCGTGCCGGCGGCCGGCCCCGCGGCGCCAGCACCTGGCGCTGCCGCGGTGGGGCAGACGATGTCGCGGGAGGTCCGCGACAAGCTCCTCGAAGGGGCGATGGATGTCCTCGGCAACCTGGAGACCTACGAGGAGGCGGTTGCCTTCCCGCAGGTGTTCGACCGGCTCAACCAATGGAGCCATGCGGTGGTTGGAGCGGGGGCGATCGACGAATGGCAACTCGACCCGCTCGTTGAGACGCTCCCTTTACGCCTCCGCAGGGAAGGGGTGAGCGAGGGGATCGGCGATCTGGCGTTCGACGCCACGGCCGACGTCCTCGCCCTCCGCGACCAGCGCTGGCTGGCCGACGTCGCCGCCAGCGCCCGGGGGGATGCGATCGAGGATCTCGCCGTCGCCCGGGCGCTGTTTGAGTGGACGATCCGCTCGTTGGCCGCCACGAGCGACCCGCCAATGGTTCCCTCCGACGCCAATCCCGGCACCCGGTGGTTCTCGCTGGGAGAGATCCTCCTCGCCGGTCGGGCCAGCGCGCCTCAGCGGGCGTGGGTGTTTCTCGAGCTTGTCCGTCACGCCGGGCTCGACGGCGTCATGCTCGCGACCGGCGATCCGGAGTCCGGCAGCCTGCGCCCCTGGATTCCGGCGGTGCTGTGTGGCGAGGAGGCCTACCTCTTTGATCCAGGGTATGGCCTGCCGGTCCCGGGGCCGGGGGGCGAGGGGGTGGCCACGGCCCGGCAAGCGGCGGGGGATCCGACGATCCTGGCCGCGATGTCGCTCTCCGACCGCCCCTACCCCGTCCAGGCGCCCGACATGGGGCGACTCACCGTGCTCGTCCCCGACACGCCTTGGAGCCTGTCGCGGCGGATGCATCTCCTCGACCGGCAACTCGCCGGAGCCCGCCGTATCGACCTCGCCCTTGATGCCAGCAAAGTCGCCGCCCGGGCCCTCGCCGCCCTCCCGGCGCCGTCTTCCCCGGCCCCGGATGCCGCCGCTCCCCCGGCGTCGACCAGTGCGGCGGCCGGTGGGGCGCGAGCCCTGCTCTGGGAGTTCCCTTGGGAGACGCTCGACCGTCAGCGCGCGCCCCGGCCGGGGGTCGATGCGGCGCTCGGCCGGGAATTGGGGGTGATGGGAATGGCGATCGAGCAGACCGATGACAACCGCCAGACGCGGTCGTTCCGGCCGCTCTATGCCGGCCGGCTACGCGAGTTCCGCGGCGTCCTCGACGGCCCCGACGGGGCGAAGATGGCCTATCTCGCCGCCCGCCCCGGCAATGCCGTGATCGCCGAGATGCTCCGTGGCCTGCCGCCGCCCCAGGCCGAGCAAGCGAAGCGGATGTATGACGAACTGAAGGGGGACGCCACGTATTGGCTCGGGGTGCTGACGCTCTCCGAGCAGGAATACGACACGGCCATCGACTATCTCGACCGGATGACGCTCAGGGCGAATCCCGAAGGGATCTGGTCCGATGCCGCGCGGGTCAATCTGGCCCGGGCAAGGCTCGCTCTCGGCGAGCGGGAGGAGGCCGCCCGACTGCTGCGTGAAGACGCCTCGCCGCAGCGCTTCGGCAGCCGGCTCCTCGCCGACCGACTCGCTCCCAAGGGCCCGTGAGCCGGGAAGCGGGGAGGATGCGTTGCGGGACGGGGCGGCAGCGGCTACATTCGAAAGCTTCTCACTGAAGCCCCCGCTCCCGAGCCCGGTTCCGTCCGGGTCCCGCCCCGAGTCAAGCCCCGAGTCAAGCCATGAAAGACGACATCCATCCCCGCTACATCGAAACCGTGGTCCGTTGCGGCTGCGGCAACACCTTCCGGACCCGGAGCACGATGCCCGAGCTGAAGGTCGACATCTGCAACGTCTGCCATCCGTTCTTCACGGGGAAGCTGAAGTTCGTCGACACGGCCGGCCGGATCGAGAAGTTTAAGTCGAAGTTCGCTGAGGCCGGCTATGCGAGCCTCAAGAAGGGGAAGAAGCCCGCCGCCGCCGTTCCCACCACGGAACCGGCGTCCTGACGGCGGCCGTCCTAGATCTTTCTGGGATCACCGCTGGGCCTCCTTTGGATTTCCTCTGGATTTCTTCTGGATTTCCTTTTTTGGGGGGAGCGACCTTTCCGGGGGGGATCTGGTTTTCCCGCGCGTGAGCGCCCTGCCGACGGATCGAGGCTCTCCGGACGATGCGCGACCAGCTCGAAGAGAAGCTCGCCCGGTTCGAGGAACTCGAGCGGGAGTTGATCGACCCTGCCGTCATGGCCCATCCGCAGCGGATGGCCGCAGTCGCCCGTGAGCACGGATCGCTCGCCCGACTGGCGCGGCGCTATCGGGGATTTGTCGATCTCGAGCATCAGATCGCCGAGCTCGACACCTACAGCCGCGGGGATGACCACGAGCTCAAGGGGCTGGCCGAAGCCGAGCTCCCTGAACTGCGGGCTCGGCGCGAGCAGGAGTGGGACGAACTCCTCGACGCCTCTTCCGACGACAGCGATGCCGATCGTGGCCGCTGTGTCATGGAGCTTCGTGCCGGCACCGGCGGGGATGAGGCGGCGCTGTTCGTCCGCGATCTCTACGAGATGTACCGGCGCCACGCCACCGAACATGCCTGGCAGGTCGAGGTTCTCGACGCCAGCCCGACGGAGCTCGGTGGCTTCAAGGAGCTCATCCTGGGGCTCTCTGGTGACGCGATCTTCCGCCGCCTCCAGTGGGAGAGTGGAGGCCACCGGGTGCAGCGCGTCCCCGACACCGAGACGAAGGGGCGAATCCACACCTCGGCGGCGACCGTGGCGGTGCTCCCCGAGCCTGAGGATGTCGAGGTGACGATCGCCCCCGACGAATACCGCAAGGACCTGTTCTGTGCGAGTGGTCCCGGCGGGCAGCATGTCAACAAGACCGCCTCGGCCGTCCGCCTCACGCACCTCGAAACGGGCTTGGTCGTCCAATGCCAAGACGAAAAGAGCCAGCACAAGAACCTCGCCAAGGCGATGCGGGTTCTGAAGGCCCGGCTCTATGAGCTGCGCCGCAGCATCGAGCACGAGAAGCGGGCCAGCGAGCGGCGTACGCTCGTCGGTTCCGGAGACCGGAGCCAGCGGATCCGGACCTACAATTTCCCGCAGAACCGAGTGACGGATCATCGCATCAATGAGAGCTTCACGCTCGATCAGGTGATGACCGGCCGACTCGGACTGGTGATACAGGCGATCGAGGAGCACGCCCGGCAACAGCGCCGCGCCGACATGGAACGCTCTTCGAAGCCGGCGACACCCTGATCGGAGCGGAGGCCTCACTATGACCGATGACGTGTGGACAGTGGGGCGTCTGCTCACCTGGACAACCGAGTGGCTGACCGGAAAGGGGAGCGATTCCCCCCGCCTCGACGCTGAGGTGCTCCTTGCCCATGTCCGTGGCTGTCCACGGATCGCGCTCTACACCGCCTTTGACGAGCCGGTCGACGAGGCCGGGCGGGCCCGGTTCCGCGGCTTGGTCAAGCGGCGCGGGGAGGGGGAGCCGGTTGCCTACCTCGTCGGCAGTCGGGAGTTCTTCTCGCTGGCGCTGGCCGTCTCCCCCGCGGTGCTCATTCCCCGCCCGGAGACCGAGGGGCTCGTGGTCCGCGCCATCGATCTGTGCCGTCCCCTGGAGTCTCCGCGGATCGCCGACGTCGGGACCGGCTCCGGCGCGATCGCGGTGGCGCTGGCCAAGCATCTCCCCAAGGCCCGCGTGGTCGCCACCGATATCTCGGGCGATGCCCTCGACGTGGCCCGGGGAAACGTCACCCGTCACGGGTTCGACGGTCGAATCGAACTGATCGCCTGCGATCTCCTCGACGCCCCGGCTGCTGCGGGGCCCTTCGACTGCATCGTCAGCAATCCGCCGTACGTCCGCGAGGACGAGTTCGCCGGGCTCCCCCGGGATGTCCGTGACCACGAGCCGAAGGGGGCCCTCGTGGCGGGGCCGACCGGGGTCGAGGTGGTCGAGCGCCTCGTCGCGGCGGCCGAGAGCCGTTTGGCGCCGGGGGGCTGGCTCCTGGTGGAGATCGGCCCGTCGACCGCCGTGGCGGCCGAAGCCCTGATCCGCCGTCATTCCGGGCTCGTCCCCGCTCCGACGCTCGCCGACATCGCCGGCCTCCCCAGGATCGTCCAGGCCCGCAAGGGCTGAAGCGCCCGCGGTGTTTCCGGTGGGGCGTTGCACCCCCCTCCGCGCGGCGGTAGGACATTTGTCCAGCGGAGCGCCACGCCGTCGAACGTGGGCGCCTTGCGACGGCTCACAGGACGTCGGGGGAGAGTCAAGGATGCTGTCGTTGTCGGGCGCGATGATCGCCGTGTCGGCATGGCTCCGTCAGGCCCTGGCCCGGTGCCGATCGGGCTTTGCGGGGGGCTGGCGCCGTCGTGATTCCCTTCCCTCCCGGCCATTGGTCGTCGTCGCTGCCGCGCTGGTGGCAGGGATCGGCGCCGCGCTCCTCCTCCCCCTGCCGGCGACCGTCTGCTGGGCCACAGCGGTCGTCGTTCTCGGCGGCTGGGGGTGGTCGATCGGGCGGCGTCCGGGGATGGCCGCCCCTCTCCTCCTGGTGGCAATCGCTGCCGCCGGAGCGGCCTGGGGCACGGCCCGATGGCGGTGGTTTGCGGCCGATGACCTCGCCTGGAGCCTCTCCGACCGGCCCCTGCCGGTGGCCGTCGAGGGGAGGCTCGTGGCGGCACCGCGCCCGCTCCCTCGCTCGAGCGATCCGCTCCGCGGTGGGGGGCGCCCGCCGTCGAGCGACTGCCAGTTTGCGATCACGGCCGTGCGCGACGGGGAAGTGTGGCGACCGTGTTCCGGCCGGGCGGTGCTTGTCATCGATGGCCCGCCGCCGCGGCTCGGTGCCGGGGAGCGTTGCCGCGTCTGGGGGCGAGCGCTGCGCCCCGGACTGCCCGGCAATCCAGGCGAGTTCGACCAGCGCGCCCGCGCCCGCCAGGAACGCGCCTTGTCGGTCATCCGAGTCGAGGGGGCCGGGGCGATCGAGCGGGTGGCGCCGGGGGGCTGGCCGACGCTCGCGGCGGTCCTCGAGGAGGTCCGCCAGCGCGGGGCGACATCGCTGCGAACGCATCTCTCGACGGAGCGCGGGGCGCTCGCCGCAGCCCTCCTCCTCGGCACGCGCGAGACGCTCCTGCCTGAGATGACCGAATCCTTCATGGTCACCGGGACCGTTCACATCCTCTCGATCTCGGGGCTCCATGTCGCGCTCCTCGCGGCCGGTCTGTTTGCCATCGCCAGGCTTGTGCGGCTCCCCCGGACCGCCGCGCTCCTCCTCGTGGCGGTGGCGACGGGGCTCTACATGATCCTCGTCGGCGGCGAGACCCCGGTGCTCCGCGCGACGCTCCTGGTCTGGTTGGCCTGCCTCGGCGCCGTCTGCGGTCGTCGTGCCGCCGGCCTCAACGCCCTGGCCGTGGTGGCGATCGTCGTCCTCGCCTGGCACCCACCGGAGATCCTTCGCATCGGCAGCCAGTTGTCGTTCCTCTCCACCGCCGTCCTCATCGGCGCGGCGACGGCGGTCAGCGCCGGGCGGCGCAACGACGACCCGATCGACCGGCTCATCGACCGCTCTCGCTCGCCGTTGCACCGGTCGATCCGGCGGCAGGCGCAGGCTGCCTTCGATGCCCTCCTCATCGGGTTCGCCGTCTGGCTGGCGACCGCGCCGTTGGTGGCCGCCCACTTCCATGTCTTCAGTCCGGCCGGTCTGCTTCTCAATCCCCTCATCGCGCCGCTGGTCGGAGTGGCGATGGTGGGGGGATTCCTCTGTCTGCTCGCCGCGCCGGTCTGCTGGCCGATCGCCGCTGCCGGGGGGGCGGTCTGTGACGCGGCCCTGGCTGCGATCGAGGTCGCGGTCGATCTCACCGCGCGAATCCCCGGGGCCTTCCATTGGGTGTCGGGGCCGCCGGTGTGGTGGACGGTGGGGTGGTATGCCGGGCTCGTGGCGATGCTCCTCCTCCTCGCCGGAGCCAGGCTGGTGCGCCCCTCGGTCTGGGCCTGTGCGGCGGGAATGTGGGCTGCGGTCGGCCTCGCCGTCGGCATGGTCGCGGTCGGCCCAGCGCCGGGCCTCGACGTCATCGCCGCGGCGATGGGACATGGTTGCGGCCTGGTGGTGCGCGGGCCCGCCGGACGCTGTCTGGTCTACGACGCCGGGAGACTCGGCGCCGGCGTGGCAGCGGGGCGCGGGCTTTCGGCGCTGCTCTGGAGCGAGGGGATCGGCCGGATCGACACCCTCGTTATCTCCCATGCCGACACCGATCATTTCAACGGCGTGCCTGACCTTCTCGAACGCTTCGATGTCGGCCGCGTCGTTGTTCCCGAGGCCTTCCTGACCAGCCCGGCACCGGCGGTCGCCGAGGTTCTCGCGCGGATCGCTGCAGCGCGGGTTCCGGTGGCGGCGGTCTCGGCCGGAGACGAGATCCCCTTCGATCCTCTCTGTCGGGTGCGTGTCCTCCATCCGCGCTCTGGACGCGCCGGGCCGGCCCCCGCCGACAACGAGACGAGCCTCGTCGTGGCGGTCGAGTCGGCGGGGCGCCGGGTCCTGCTCACGGGCGATCTCGAAGGAGGAGCGCTCGATCGGTTCGTCGCCTCCGATCCCGGGCCGTGTGAGCTCCTCATTGCCCCCCATCATGGCAGCCTCGCCAGCCTCCCACCGGCACTGGCCCGGGCGACGGCACCGGCGTGGGTGATCGTCAGCGGCGCGGCGGGGCCGCGCTTCGAGGAGGTGCGCCGAGCCTATGCCACGGCGGCCGGCGCCGACAGGCCGGCCCGGGTGCTGCGCACCGAGGGGGCGGTGCGGGTTCGCCTCACGGCGGCAGGCTCCGAGGGAAGCCAATTCCTCGAGGGGCGTTGGCAACCGGTACCAAGCCCGGCGGTCGCTCCGCCGGCCGCCACGAACGCCGCGGCCAAGACACCGGTGCCGTGAGGCGACGGATCACCGCCGCACGTCATCCTGGGCCGGATCCCGAACGGTATCCCAGCGCAGGCTGTCGAGATTCATCATCCCTCCGGCCTGCTGCGGATGGGTGAAGCGGAGATAGACATCATGACGGCCGGCGACCGGTGCCCAGGTCGCCGAGCGCTCGTAGAACTCCTCCCACTGGCCGTTGACCTCCACCGGCACCGTGGCCAGGAGCGGTCCATCGGCGGCGTCGATCCGGACTTCGACCGCGCCCCCCGCCCCGGCTGACGCCATCCGCAGCGTCGTTCCCCCAACCGCATCGAGGGGAACGTCGCGGAACAGGAGCCAATGGCCGTGGTCGACCGCGCCGAGGAAGTGCCCCGCTCCGGCATTCCCGGAGGCAAGCACCTGTGGCCCATGGATCCCGTCGGCGGTCTCGGCCTCGGTGAGCCGCGGCCGGAGAAACACCGTCGCCGTGCCGGCAAGCGGCGGGATCGGGCCGACGCCCCGGTCGAGATACGTCGCCTCGAGCCGGTAGCGGCCCCCCTTTGAGATCTCCTCCGGCGTCACCGGAATGCTGCCGACGAAGCCGGTGAAGACGCGCGTCAGGGCCGATGGGGTGAGCGAATAGATCCAGCCCACCATCTCGCGGATCTCGTCGGGGGTGTGGTGGGAGTGAGGGATCATCGGGATCTTTCCCCACACGCCGCTCGAGCCCTTCAGCACTCGCTCGACCGAGGCCTCGAGCGCCCCCTCCTTGCCGCGGTACTTGTTCGCCACCTCCACCAGCGGCGGGCCGACGCGGGCTTGGTCGACGGCGTGGCAGTTGAAACAGTCGCTGTGCCGCATCCGCTCGAGTCCCGGGGGCACTGCGGCGGCCGCGCCGTCGACCACCCGACCGGCCTGCACCGCCGCCCGTGGGACGTCCGTCGACATCAGTTCCTCGAGGCCGTCGGCGTCGGCTGCTGCCGTGTCGTTCGTGCCGTCCTCGTGGTCGCGGACCAGGAGGCGAAATTCAATCGGCGCTGCCGAGTCGAAGAAATCCCCGTCCGAAGGCTCGGCGAAACGGATCTCGGGGCGGGCATTGCCGACGACCACCGGCACCGACGCGCTCCGCTCGGCTCCGGCAGGGTCGCGGACGACCAACTCGACGGTGTAGACACCCGGTGCGCTGAAGGTGAGCGTGGGATGGGGTTCGCGGGAGGCGACCTCGGCCGTCGTTGCGGGAGGATCAGCCTCCCGCGGGGGCGACGGCGGCTCCGCCTCTCCCTCGGCAGCGCGGATGATCCGCCACTGGTGATCGAGAGGGTCGCCGTCCTTGTCGAACGTCCCCGCGCTCGAGAGCTTCACCGTGAGCGGATGACGGCCGATGTTGTTCTCGGCGGCTGCCACGGCCACCGGCGCCCGGTTGCCGCGGACATAGTCGATCCGCACGAGCCGAGCGTTGGCATTCACCCCCCAGGTGTCGCCGTACTCGAGGAGGTAGAGGGCTCCATCGGCACCGAACTGGAGGTCGATCGGACGCGCGAACGGTCGATCGGGGAGGAAGGTTTCGATGCCGGCGACCCGCTGCTGGTCATCGAGCCGCACGACCTTGATCCAGTTGCGCGTCCATTCGTAAATGAACAGGCAGTTGTCGTAGTGGGAGGGGAAGCGGGTCGGCGAGTCGGCGTGGTCGGCGGCGTGGTAGACCGGCCCAGCGCAGGCCGTCCGCCCCCCTTCCCCGAGCTCTGGAAACGCGGCCGAGGCGCCGTAGGGATACCAGAGAAACGCCGGACGGGCCGGGGGGAGGACGCTCGATCCGGTGTTGTTCGGCGAGGCGTTGAGCGGTGCAGCTGGGTCGAAGAGCCGGCCGACGGCCGCGGTGGCGTAGTCGTAGTCGGCGTAGGGGAGGTTGTCGCCGATAAAGTAGGGCCAGCCGAAATTGCCCGGCCCCTGCGCCTGGTTGATCTCGTCGTAGCCCCGCGGGCCGCGCGGCCCTTCGCCGCCGGCGTCCGGTCCGACCTCTCCCCAGTAGACCGTGCCGGTCTTCGCATCGACCGACATCCGCCAGGGGTTGCGGCAGCCCATGCAGTAGATCTCCGGCCGACCGGAGGAGCCGTCACGGGGGAAGAGATTCCCTGTAGGGATCTCCACGCTGCCGTCGGCGCGGGGGCGGATGCGGAGGATCTTGCCGCTCAACGACGCGGTGTTGGCCGCTGATTTCTGCGCGTCCCAAGGGGCCTTCTCCGGCCGCTCGTCGATCGGCGCGTAGCCCTGCGAGTCGCCGTGCGGGTGGGTGTTGTCGCCGGTGGCGATGAACAGGCAGCCGTCGGGGCCGAAGGCGAGCGATCCGGCATGGTGGCAGCACTCCTTCCGCTGCTCTTGGAACGCCAAAAGCAGTTTTTCGGAGGCCGGGTCGAGGAGGCCTTCGCGGAGTGTGAACCGGCTGACGTGCTGCCCCTCGAAGTCGGGGGGTGAGTACTGGAGATAAAGATGGCCGTTGGCGGCAAAGTTCGGATCGAGCGCCAGGCCGATGAGGCCATTCTCCTGGGCGGTCGTGACGTTCAGCTCACCGACGAGCCGCGGTTCGCGAGCGTTAGGGTCGAGGGCGAGGAGCCGACCGCCGAACTCGATCCAGTAGACGGTGCCATCGGGGGCGACCGCCAATTCCATCGGTTGCATGAGGCCCGCGACGAGTGTCGTCAGTTCGAAGCGGGCCGGGTCGAGGTTTGGCTCCGCCGCGCCCGCCGCCACGGGCACAAGCGCTGCGGCCACCGCCAGCCATCTCCCCACCTGCGTCGCCGTGCGCCACCGCGATGGCTGCTGTCCCCTGCTCATCGTCTCTCCCCCACCTTCAGATGGCCTTAACGGCTTCGACCGCAGGTCGTCTGGTTTGATGTTTCATCCGCCATCCGGCCGCGACCAAAAGAACGAGGTTGGCCACCAGGAACGCGAAGAACTCCGTTTGCCCCCCCTGGCCGAAGCCATAGGAGTGGAGCCCTGCACCGAGGAGGAAATTGACCCCGTACCACGACATCCCGATGACTGCTGCCCCCAGCACGGCGCCGCCAGCGAGGCCGAAGTTGCCGATCCAGCCGGCATAGCGGCCGTGGAGGATCACCAAGTAGGCCAGCAGCGACACCAGCGCCCACACTTCCTTCGGATCCCATCCCCAGAATCTTCCCCAGGAGACGTCGGCCCACAGGCCGCCGAGGATCGTGCCGGCCGCGAGGAGAACAACCGCCACCTGCATCGCCTTGTAGATGTAGCCGGCCAGATCGGCACAGGCTTCGGGGGGGCGGGAACGGCCACCGGACCCCTGCGGATAGCGGCCGAAGAGGTAGTGGCCTAGCGACAGGATCCCCAGGCCCCAGGCGAGGGCGCCGGCGGCGTAACTGGAGACGATCGTGAGAACATGGATCGTGAGCCAGAAGTTGTCGCGGAGGACCGGTTGGAGCGGGCTGAATTGCTTGCCGGGGATCGGGAAGAACCAGGCGATGAAGGTCCCCGCGAACGCCACCGCGGCAACGACGAGGCCGAACGATTTCCGCCGGTAGACCTCCGGCACCTCGGCCGCGAACGTCCCACGCTGCCACGAGGCGGGCACGCTCACGATCGATGTCGCGATCGTGAGGATCAAGCGGGGGAGAAACCACACCGCCGGGGCGAGTACCGACCAGCCGACGAGCCAGACGACGAGATTGTTGAGGTTGGGGATGCTCCGGTCGACGTCGGTTTGCGGGAAGAGATTGATGATCGTCCGCCCGCCCGCCGCATAAGGGGCCATCGCCAAAATCCACAACACCAGCGCCGAGAGGGCGATCCGGGGAAGGATGAGGAGCCAGTTGATCGCTCCCCACCCCTTCGATCCACCGTCGAGTGTCCTCTCCCGCGGATCGGTGGCAGCGCCCTCACCGGGGATGAGCCTGCCGAGCGGCGCGGGGAGCGCCGTCATCCGCCAGGCATCCCCCATTCCGGCGGCCATGATCGGCGCGAGGAGGAAGCAGAGCCCGAGGAAGGTGAGGAAGAAGGGGACGTAGATCACCGTCTCGTACATGTTCGTCACCGGGGCCCAGCCGGTGATCGCCACGCGCGAGGCGAAAGCCTGCGCCGTCCAGCCCAACTGGAAGAGGAGGAGGAAGGTGGCGATCCAAAACAGCGGCACGCGGGCCCGGCCGATCGACACCGCGTAGGCGGCGAGGGCGAAAAGCGCCGCCACCCACGACATCCGGAACGGGTCGCCAACGTTGTAGGTCACCTCGCGGGTGGTGCTCCCGACCTGCGGGTAGGCGGTGTGCCGGAGGAGGTCGGCGTCGGGGCGCTCGATCGGCAGAGCAGCGCGGAGCGGCTCGACCGCCTCCCCCAGATTCCGCAGTCTCGAGGCGAGGTTCTCGGTGGCGGCGGCGACGTCAGCCGGGCGCCCCGCAGCGGAGACCGGCGCCTGGACGGCGGTCTGCAGACTGTCGAACGCGGCGCGGATCCCCCGGACCCCCTCCGGCGGATAGCCAGCGAGGAGGTCAGGCTCCGCATCGAGGAGGGTCGGCCAAGCCAGCCAGGCCGGCATGTCGTCCTCCGCACTTCGCTCCGCCTCCAGCGCGTCGGCATGGAGGGCGGGCACCAGGTGGAGGCTGCCGCCGTTGTCGTAGAGGGCTTCGCCGAGGGCCGTGAGCCGATCGCCGAGGCGGCGCAGCAACCGGCGGATGTCGATCGGGGCGTCGTCGGGGAGGGGGATGGCCCCGATCGACTGCCGCAGGGCAGCTAGCCGCGGCAGGACCTCCGCGGTCGGAAAGCGGGTCGAGTTCCCCATCACTTCGGCGAGGTCTTGAAGCGCTGTGTCAACGTCCGCCGCCTGCCCGGGGGGGAGCTTCTCGCGGAGTGGTTTGAAGGTGGTCACGAGTTGCTGGAACGTCCGCAGGAAACGCGTCCGCCCCACCGCATCGTCGGCGGCCCGGAACACCAGTTGCCGCCAGGTGACATAGGCCTTCCAGAGCTGCTCGACCTTGGCATCGACCCCTTCGGCCCGGAACTCCCTTCCCTCCCTCACCGCTGTGGTGCGACGGTCGTCGAGGTCGATGAGCCGCTGACGGAGCGGCTCGCAGTCGGCCACGTCGGAAGGGGCTGCATACTTCAGCCGCACCCGCCCCTTTGGCGTGTCGGCGAAGAGCTCGAGGCCGAGGAGCTTTCGCAGGTCCTCGTGCTCGGCAATGAGGAACGGGACATCCTCCCAGGCGGCGGGTCGGACGAGCCAGTCGAGGAGGAGTTCGTCGGCATGCCATTTCGCCAATGGCTCACCGGGCACGACGGCCAGCTTCGGCTCCTGGACGTTGCAGATCGACTCGATTTGGCGGCGCGCAAAAGTATCCAGCGGCATGATCCGCCCATCTTCGAGAACGGGGATCGACCGCCACGCGGCGAGGGAGGGGGAGAGCCCCGGCGACGGCGCGTCGGCGCTCGCCGGCGTGGCCCCGAACAGGGCGCCGACGACGAGCCCAGCCAGAAGCAGAGCGCGGAGGCAGGCGGTAGAAGTGGTTCGGGGAATGGTCATCGTGCACCTCGTGGTCGTTGCGCGGGGGCATGCCCGGGCTTGCCGCGCCGCGGATCGCGTCGCTTCCCCGGTCGGTCGGCCGATCCATCCTCCCCGAGCTCGTGCGCGGCGGGGGGATCGTCCTCCCCGTCGTCCTGTCGGCGGGGGCGAAAGAAATAGGCCTTCATGTAGAACATCGTGAAAATCCCGGCGACGATCAGACCGCTGCCGAGATACTTCACCCCGCGGCCGGGGTCGTAATTGACTGTCAGCACCGAGGCCTCGAGCCGCTCCGGCTTCTCGCGGGCGTTCTTTGTGAACTTCTCGTAGAGGTCGTCCCCCGGCATCCACGGCCCCATGAAGCTCTCCTGGAAGAGTCGATAGGAGCGGCCGCTGGCAGGATCGGAGAAGTCGACCGGGGCGTTCATGGTGATCGTCACCGGTTGCTTTACCAGCGCTGTCCCCGAGCGCGAGAGAAATTTGACGACGCTCGAGAAGTGGGAAGCTTGGCTCGTGCCCGGATCGAGTTTGCGTTCGAAGTTGTCGAGCTTGATGTCGAATCCGATGTCGACCGCGTCGGGAACCAGCCGCACCGTCACGCTCCGCCGGGCGGCAGTGATCGTCGCCTCTTCGGTCGGACCGGGCGCCTCGTTGATCGGCTGGACCGGGATGCCGGCCAGCCAAAACTCCTCTGCCTTGCCGTCGACGGTAAGTCGGATGCGGGCCGCCCGCCGCTTCGAAGAGGAGGGCTTCACCTTGTCGAAGGGGACGGGGAGCGTGGCGATCTCGAGCTTGTCGGCAGGGAGGAAGCGATCGACCCGCATCTCCAGCTTGGCACGCGGCATCTCGAAGGCCGGCACCGGGCTCCCGTCGATCGGCAGTTCGCCGCCGGTCACCGCGGGGGCTTGCCACACTCGGTACAGGAGCCGATGCCCCCCCTTCCCCGCCGGCGCCTGGACGATGTCGATCCGACTGCGGGCTTTCCCCTGCATCCGTTCGGAAGCGTCGGTCGTGTCGCGCTCGATCCACAGCGCGCCCTGCACGCCGGTGCGCGACCCCTGGATCGAAACCTCGGGGAGGTCGGCAAGGATCACGATCTCCTCGTCGGCCCCATCGGCACCGCGCCGGACCTTGAGTCGGGCCGCCGAGAGTTGGTCGTTGAAGTCGGTCAGCTCGACGAACAGATCGGTGCCGTCGAGGGGCATCCGCGGCTGGCCGACGAGGTCGTCAACGAGCCAACGCCTTACTTTCCCGTCGGCGACGAGAACGAGTTGGCCGCGGGTGCCGAAGCCGAGCGTCTGATCGGGGGTGGCGGCGAGAAACGCCCGCGCCTCGTTGTCGGTGGCGAGCTTCCAGAACACGACCGTGCCGCCGCCGATGGTGCCGCGGTGCCGCATCTGGGCTCCGCGGAGCGGGTCGGGTTGCCAAGAGAGGTCGACCGGCATCCACATCCCACTGGCGCCGGCTCCCTCGAAGCTGTCGCTGCCGATGCGCAGACGGACACTCGGGGCGAGGGCGGCGCTGGAATCGGAGTAGAAATCGAGGACCTCCAGCCGCACGCCACGCTCGTCGTAGAGCACGCCGGTGTCGCGGGGGGAGAGCTTCCAAGGGAACGCGGCGCGATGGACCGGCGCCGCGCCACTGTATTCGTTCCAATTGAACGGCCCCGAGCGAAACGCCACCGACCCGAGGGGCGTGCCCGTGCCCCCCGCCGCGGGGCGCTCGAGGAGGGCAAAATGGAGGGAATCCTCATAGGCCCTCCCCCCTTTCTCCCCTTCGAGGAGCGGGATCTGGGCGTCGATCCCCCCGCGCTGGGAAAGCAGGCATCCAGTGAGGAGAACGAGCAGGCCGATGTGGGTGATCACGAACCCCGTCTGATGTCGTTTCCAGGGGTAGCGGATGGCCGCTGCGCAAAAGATGCTCACCGCCAAGAGGGCATTGAGCAGCGTGAACCACCAGGTGTTCCAGACGCCGAACTTCACCGCCTCGGTGCCATAGGCACTCTCGACAAAGGTCCCCAGCCCCAGAACGATCGCGAGGAGGGAGATGAGGACGACCGCAAACCGGAGCGAGGCGAGGAACTCGTAGACGGAGAGCACGGCCCGCACGGCGGCAGGTTGATCGGGTGTGACGAGCCGGCGTGCAGCCATGGGATGGAGTTGAGGGGGGTCGCGAGGGGTTGGGAACCACCACGCGATTATAGTCCCCGGACTCCTGCTGCGGAGATCGCCGGCTTCCGGGGCCCCCGGGGGGGCCGGAAAGGATCACCGCCAGCCGAAGATCTCGGCCAGCGAGTTGAGCAGCGGGTTGGAGAGCGTGGTGCTCTCTGGGCTGCCGATCGTGCGGACGAGGTCGTAGGCGATGAAGCCCCCGAAGAGGAGGAGCAACGAGCAGCAGACGAGGCCGACGATCCGCCAGGCACTGAAACTCATCTCGTCGAGCATCTGGGTCGGGAAGGCCAGGGTCTCGGCCGATCCGGCCGATCCGAGCGAACTGTCATCGCCGCCGAAACTCGAGCTCTGACCGCCGATCGTCTGGCCGAGGAAGCTCGAGTCGCCGGCCTCGGAATCGGAGGCGATCACGACCGACGCACTCTCATCGTCGGTGGTCTCGCCGCCGAGTTCGAAGTCGTCTGCCGAAAACGCCCCCTTGGCGGCGGAGGCGGCGCTGCCGAGATCGACACCGGAGTCGGCGAGGCCGCTGTCGCCGAGTGACACGCCGCTGCCGAGCCCGCCGAGGCTCGGTCCCGACAAGCTCGGTCCCGACAGGCCGGCGATCCCTGAGTCTGACTTGCTGGCGGCCGATGACGCGCTGCTGATGCCCGACAGTTCGATCATCAGGTCGCCGGAGCCGCCGGCCTTGGAGATCCCGCTCCCGCCGAGGGAGGGGGACGACGCGCCGACGATCGATTCGATGGCGAGATCGTCGCTCTCGAGATCGTCGCCGAGAACGCTGTCACCAAGGACGAGGTCAGCGCCGGAGAGGCCGCCGGGGGAGGAGAGCGAGAGGTTGGGGGAGGAAAGCGAGAGGCTGGGGGAAGAGAGCGAGAGGCCGGAGTTGCTCTTCGAGGCCGCGCTCCCCTTCCCAACGCCGGTGTCGGAGGCGGATGATCCCTTTGCCGTCGGGGTGGCGAAGATCGAATCAGCGCCGTCGTCGAGAATCAGTTGGTCGTCATCGTTCGCTTCGCCAGGGCCTCCGGCGGGGGCGTTGTCGAGGACGAGTTCCGGGAGATCGAGATCGAGTTCCCCGCTCCCGCTCCCGGAGCCGGATTCCTCGCCGAGGGTGCGCAGCAGCCGCTCGACATCATCTGTCTTGAACTTGTTCGTAACGCCGTCGCGCATCGGAAACAGCTTCTTACGGTCGACGAGTCGGTTGACTTCGTCGACGGAGACGCCGAGGAGCCGGGCTGCTTCCTCGGGCGACATGAACTTGCCGGCCATGGCTGCCTTGACGGGTGCGGGGACGGAGATCTCACCACCGTCAGTGTCGACGAATCCGGCGTCGAAGTCCACGATCCCGCCGGGGCCGGGCGCCTCCGGAACGGCCGGCAGATTCGCTCATGGTCGATTTTGCCCAGCCGGAACACCTTCCGCACCGACCTCGAGCATTTTCTTCAACGTCGCCGGGCGCGGTTCCTGGGCGTTGTACTCGGGGACAAGCAGGTCCCAGGCGATGTTGCGGGTGCTGCGGAGAGTCAAGGAGCCGGTGCCGTCGACGTGGTAGATGGCGGCATTCTTCATCTGGGGGTCGATAATGAGGAGGAGTTGACGGCCGTCGTCGAGCGGCGTGGCGCTAATCCACAGCGGTTGGCCGGCCCCCTCCCCTGCCGCGCCTGCGGTACCCCCGGCCAGGCCGGGACGGAGGCCCCGCGGCTGGGCGGAGAGGATCCCGCCGCCGGCCACCGTCAGCGTCACGCCAACGACCAGCGGCAGGAGGGACGAGCGCCAAGGAAAGGCGGCCGGCGGCGGGATCCTCGGCAATATCATCGACGGCGGCCGCTCGCGCACC
>JBAWVV010000003.1:0-33073 GCA_037147115.1 Planctomycetia bacterium
GCCATCGCCCGATGAGCGTCGTGGAGCGGGTCGAACGATCCCGGAAAGATCGCCTCCCGTCCGGGGGGGCCGGGAAACAGCCCGCCGTCCGGCCCGGCCAAACGAACCCTTCCCGAGGTGACGGCGAGGATCGCCTGCCAGGCCTCCGGAGCCGGCGCCCGATCAACGACCATCCCTTCCCCGGGGTGGAGGAGAGGGGCGAGGCGCTCCTCCGCCAAAGACGACGAGCCGACGACGGCCTCGATCCTTGAGAGGATGACTGCGGCGGCGATCGTCTCCTCCTCGCTCCGCGACCGCGCCCCCTTGGCGAGGCCGAGGGTGGCGACGGAGGTCTCGCCGAGCGTCTGCACCGCCACCACGATCCGGTGGTCTCCCCGCTTGGGGACGGTCGTCGCCAGACTAGCGCTGCAGGCGACTCCCACCGCGGCGCCGATCCCGGCGCCGTGCTGCCGGCAGCGTTCCCAGGCTGCCATCGCCAGGCGACGCGCGGCGCGTGAGGAACAGTACGACTCCTGCGGCCCGCCGAGGAGGGCATCGGTTGCCTGGCGCGCAGAAGGGACAATCGCCTCGAGAACGACCGCACTCGCGCCCGGGAGCGCGACGAGCGCCGGGATCGCCGCCGATCCGCCGCCGGCGGTGATCATCACGATACGCAGGCCCCGGGCTTGCAGCGCGGTGAGCAGTGAAGCGTTGTCGGCAGGAGGGGGATTGGATGGTGCCATGGGCTCAAACGGGGAGCGGCCTTGACCTCTCCGGGGGCGGGGAAAGCGTCGGGAACCGGGGAAGGAAAGCAAAGTTTGTCGGGCACGGAGGGCGCTTTTGTCGACGCAGATTCCGCCCCTTCACCCGGTCCTAGGCCTTCCCTGGCATCACTCCAGCCCGATGGCTCGGGCTGTCGATGGTGACTTTCGGGGGGATCAAAAGCATGAAGATGATACCGCAGGGGCGATGGTTGACTGCGAGCACCGGCGCATGGGTCGCGGCTTGGGCCTTGATGGCGAGCTCGGCAACAGCCCAACCGCCGGAGGCTCCCGCCGCGAAGCCTCGCGCCTCCGATGGCTGGAAGCCGAAGACCCGGCAAGGGGCGGCGACCGACGACGCTGCCAAGCCGGAAGCCGAGGCTGCCGCGGCGAGAATCGCGCCCGCGCCGGCCTCGCCCAAGTCCGACGCGTTCAAGTCCGACGCGCCCAAGTCCGACGCGGAGAAGGGGGCCAAGGCCTCGCCGGCGACAAAGCCTGATCCCGCCTCGAAGCCGGCCAACGCAGCGAAGGGCACTTCCCGGCCAGAGCGGCGCGCGGTCACGACCGGATTGGGGGATCGGTCGCTCGCTGCGGAAAAGGCCGCGATCGATGGGGTGACGACGAAGACCTCGATCGACGAAATCCTCGCCCGCACCCTCCCGCTGCGGAGTGATCGCGCCGGCGACTGGTTGGCGGGCTCCGAGCCGCTCCATCAATGCGGCGAGCCGCGTTGGATCGAGCCGTGCATCCCGCTGCCGCCGTGCCATCCCAGCCATCCGCCCCACCCCTACGACCTCGTCGGCGTGGCGGGCGATCCGACCTGTGGACCGATCTATCGCGGGCCCTGCTGCCCGCGCACCGGCACCCACGACGACGGCCCGCACCCGCAATTCCACCGGGTCAGCGACCGGCTCTTCGACGCCTTCTACAAGACGAAGTGATCGGCAAACGGACCTTGGTCGATTGCCGGATGATCGGCGATTCCCGGCGGCGGAAGGCTTGTTCCGTCCCCTCGCTGGGGCCACACTGGTCCCTCCGGGATCGGCGGCCCTGAGGGGTGTTTGCCGCATCCCGCTTCGCCACGAGGAGGGACGTGATGCGGGCCGCGATCATCGGCATCGGCGCGATCGCGCGGATGCATGCTAAGGCGCTAGCGGACATCGACGGCATCGAGCTTGTCGCTGGGTGCTGCCGCACCGAGGCGAAGGGGGGCGCGTTCGCGGAGGAGTTCGGCTGTCGGTGGTACGCCGATGCCGCCACGATGCTGCGCCGCGAGAAGCCTGACTTCGTCACGATCGCCACCCCTTCCGGTGCCCATCTGGAGGGCGTGAAGGCCGCAGCGCGGCGCGGGGTCCATGTGATCTGCGAGAAGCCGCTCGAAATCACGCTCCGGCGGATCGACGCCATGCGGGCGATCGCCGCCCAGGCGGGGATCACGCTGGGCGCGATCTTCCCGCAGCGATTCAACCCGGTTGTCCAGACCGTCCGCGCGGCGGCGGCGGCCGGTCGCTTCGGCCGCCTGGCGCTTGTCGCCGCGTACGTGCCGTGGTGGCGTGATGATGCCTATTACGGCGTCGGGCGCTGGCAGGGAACCGCCGCGCTCGATGGCGGCGGCGCCCTCATGAACCAATCGATCCACGGCGTCGACGCCCTCCAGTGGATCGCCGGCGCGACAATGCCGGGGCTCGCCCCCGGTGAAAACCCGGTGGAGAGCGTTGTGGCACTGACGGCGATCCGGGCCCACGACCCCGCCCGGCTCGAGGTCGAGGACAGCTGCGTGGCCGTGCTCCGGTTCCGTGACGGCGCGCTCGGGCAGATCCTCGCCACCACGGCGATGTTCCCCGGCCAGCTGCGTCGGATCCTCGTCGGCGGCCGCGACGGCACCGCTGAGATTCTCGAGGAGCAGCTGACGGATTGGCGATTCCGCGCGCCTGCGCCGGACGACGACGCCACCCGCTCCCGATTCGGGGCGGGGAGCAGCACCAGCGGCGGGGCGGCCGATCCGATGGCGATCAACTACGCCTGCCACACCCGCAACTTCGAGGCCTTCGTGACCGCCCTCCGCGCAGGGCGCCGGCCCGAACTCGATGCCCTCGAGGGGCGGAAGGCCGTGGCGATCGTCGCCGCCTGCTACAAATCGGCCCGCACCGGACGGCCGGTGAAGATCGAGGATCCCTCCTGACTCCGGAGCCGCGATGCGCTACGCCATCTGTAACGAGACGTTTGTCGACTGGCCGCTGGAGCGGGCTTGTGCCGAAGCTGCTGCCGCGGGCTACACCGGCCTCGAGGTCGCGCCGTTCACGCTCGCGAACCTCGTCACCGAGCTTTCGACGCGGGAACGGGCGACGATCCGGGATACGATCCGGGCCGCGGGGCTGGAGTGCCTCGGCCTCCATTGGCTCCTGGCCAAGACCGAGGGATTTCATGCAACGCACGCCGACGCCTCGGTGCGTCGGGCCACGACGGCCTACCTCGGCGAGCTGGCGCGGCTGTGCCGCGATCTCGACGGCCGCGTCCTCGTCTTCGGCTCGCCGCAGCAGCGCAGCCTCCTCCCCGGCACGACGCCGCAGGAAGCCATCGACCGGCTCCAGGGGGTATTTTCTGACCTCGTGAGGGTGCTCGAGGAGACCGGCACGGTGGTGGCCCTCGAGCCGCTCGCACCGAGCGAAACCGATGTTCTCAACACCGCCGCCGAGACCTGCCGGCTCATCGAGCGAATCGGCTCGCCGCACGTCCGCCTCCATCTCGACGTCAAGGCGATGTCGAGCGAAGTCGAGCCTATTCCCGCGATCATCCGGGCTTCGGCCCGCCACCTCGAGCACTTTCATGCCAACGACGCCAACCTCCGCGGCCCGGGCTTCGGCGCGGTCGACTTCGGTCCGATCTTCGCGGCCCTCCGCGGCGCGAGCTACCCCGGCTGGGTGAGCGTCGAGGTCTTCGATTATGCTCCCGGTCCCGAGCGCACCGCCCGGGAGAGCATCGCCTACATGCGGGGGGTCGGGGCCGGGCTCGATGCGGCGTAGGCCCCCGGCTCGCCGACGGGCCCGATTCCATCGTTCCTTCGCCCCTCATTCCCGGGATCCCCTGCCATGGCCGACCTGCCCCACTTCGAGTCGAAGGGGACCGCGATTCCCAACGACGGCCAGCCGTGGTGGACCGGGATGACCCGCTATCACTGGTTCGTCCTCGTGGTGGCGGCGCTGGGATGGCTGTTTGACTGCCTCGATCAGCAGCTCTTCAATCTCGCCCGCAAGCCGGCGATGGAAACGCTCCTGGCCACCGGCGGTGCGGCAGCCGATCCGAAGGACGTCGCTTACTATGGCGGCCTTGCCACCTGCATCTTCCTCCTCGGCTGGGCCACCGGCGGTCTGATCTTCGGCGTCGTCGGCGATCGCTATGGCCGCGCCAAAACGATGATGATCACGATCGTCATCTACTCGCTGTGCACCGGACTGTCCGCGCTCTCGACCGGGTTTTGGGACTTCGCCTTTTATCGATTCATCACCGGGCTGGGGGTGGGCGGGGAGTTTGCCGTCGGCGTGGCCCTGGTTGCCGAGGTGATGCCCGACCGGGCTCGGCCACACGCCCTCGGCCTTCTTCAGGCGCTCTCCGCGGTGGGGAACTTCCTCGCCGCGTCGATCGGCATCGGGCTGGGAGAACTGCAGATCCTCGCCCACTCGAGCAAGCTCGCCGGCTGGGAGCCGTGGCGGTGGAAGTTTGTCATCGGGGCGCTGCCGGCGGTGCTCGCGCTGGTCATTCGCTCCAGGCTGAAGGAACCGGAGCGCTGGCAGGCGATGAAGGCCCAGGCGGAGAGCACGGGCACGGCCCTGGGGGGCTATGGTGCCCTGTTTGCCGATCCGCGCTGGCGAAAGAACGCGATCGTCGGCATGCTCCTGGCCTGCTCGGGGGTGATCGGCCTGTGGGGGATCGCCTTCTTCTCGCTCGATCTCGTGCGCAGTGTGTTCCAAAAGCAGTTCATCGCCGAGGGGCTCGAGGGGGCGGCGCTGGCCGGAAAGCTCGGCAAGTATGTCGGGCTCTCGTCGATGATGATCCAGGTGGGAGCGTTTGCCTCGATGATGCTGGCGGCACGGGTCTGCCAGCGGATCGGCCGCAAGCCCTTCTTCGCCCTGGCACTGGTTGCCGCGATGCTCTCCACGGCGATGGTCTTCAGGTTTCTCTCGAAGCCCTCCGACATCTGGTGGATGCTGCCGATCATGGGCTTCTGCCAACTGTCGCTGTTCGCCGGCTACGCGATCTATCTGCCGGAGCTGTTCCCGACTCGGCTGCGGAGCACCGGCACGAGCTTTTGCTACAACGTTGGCCGGTTCATTGCCGCCGGGGGGCCGTTCCTTCTCGGCCAGCTGACCTCGGGCGTGTTTGCCGGATCCCCTGAGCCGATGCGGCCGGCCGGGATCGTCATGTGCAGCGTTTTCCTGCTCGGGCTCGCGGTCCTCCCCTTCGCCCCGGAAACCAACGGCAAGCCACTGCCGGAATGATCGCTGGTCGGGGGAGATTTCGCCCTGAACCACGGTGGCCGGAGGGCCGTAGGGGGTGGGCCATTCACCCCGCGTGGCGTGGCCTCCGTCCCGACGGGTCGGTTGGCTGTCGCGAGCGGCCTGGTCTGCTAAATTGGTTTTGGACCGCGCCGCGGTCCACTGTCCCCCCGATTCCCCGTACTGGAGAAGCAGGAAGATGCGTTGGGAAGGTCGTCGGCAGAGTGAGAACGTCGAGGATCGGCGCGGGATTGGAGCCCCGGCCATGGTTGGCGGGGGCCTGTTTGCGCTCCTCCTCATGGTCGGCCTGATGTTTCTCGGGGTCGATCCCCAGCAGGCAATGGGCATTTCGCGTGGCCTCACCCCGGCACCGCAGCCACGGGCCCAGGCGCAAAAGCAACCGGCCAACGACGCCGGGTCCCGCTTCATCAAGACCATCCTCGCCGAGAACGAGGATGTATGGGCCAAGCTCTTCCCGCCGAACTTCGAGGGGCGCTACGTCCCCGCCAAGCTCGTCATGTTTACCGGTCAGGTGCAAAGCGGGTGCGGGATGGCGAGCGCTTCATCGGGGCCCTTCTACTGCCCGATGGACAAGAAGGTCTACATCGATCTCGCCTTCTATGACGAGCTGAAGCGGAAGTTCGGCGCCCCGGGTGAGTTTGCCCAGGCCTACGTCATCGCCCACGAGATCGGTCACCACATCCAAAACCAACTCGGCATCAGCAACAAGGTGCAGGCGATGCGGTCGCGGCTGTCGGAACGCGACTACAACAAACTCTCGGTGCGGATGGAGCTCCAGGCCGACTTCCTCGCCGGTGTCTGGGCCCATCACGAGGCCCGCTATGCGGGGATCCTCGACGAACAGGACATCCTCGATGCCGTCAATGCCGCGGCCGCGATCGGCGACGATAAGATTCAAAAGCAGGCCCAGGGGTATGTCGTTCCGGACGCCTTCACCCACGGCACGAGCCAACAGCGGCAGAGCTGGTTCCTCTATGGCCTGAAGACCGGCGATCCGAAGCTCATGGACCGGGCCTTCGAAGCCGACGAGCCATGAGCTGGTTTTGAAGGGCTCCACGCCCGGCCATCGGGCGCCCGGAAGTGGCTGTTCAGCGTCAGTTGCGAAACGTTGCGGAAACGATCGGTCGTTCCATGAACATCCTCCTTACCGGCGCCACGGGTTACGTGGGGAGCTGTCTCCTTGGGGCTCTCCTCGAGCGTGGGCATGAGGTTCGCTGTCTCGTCCGCAAGGCGGGCAAGCTCGATGAGATCCTCGATCGCCTCGACGTCGGAGCAGCGGCGGGCACCCCGGCCGCATCGCTCCGGTCGCGCGTCAGCGTCGTCGTCGGCGATGCTTCCGACCCGGCGGCACTTGCCGAGGCCTGCGTGGGGGTCGAGGTCGCTTACTGGCTCGTCCATTCGATGGACCAGGGAGTCGATTTCGAACGCGCCGACCGGCTCGCCGCGGAGCGTTTTGCCGAGGCGGCGCGGGGGGCCGGGGTGTCGCGGATCGTCTACCTCGGCGGCCTGGGGGCCGAGGACGACCGGCTTTCGGCCCATCTCCGCAGCCGGCACGAAGTCGGGGCGATCCTCCGGGGAACGGGAGTCGAGGTGGTAGAGCTCCGGGCCTCGATCGTGATCGGGGCGGGGAGCTTCTCCTTCGACCTCGTGCGGACCCTCGTCGAGCGGCTACCGGTGATGATCTGCCCGGCGTGGCTCGCCACCCCCACTCAGCCGATCGCTGTCGACGACGTCGTCGCTTACCTCGTGGCTGCGGCCGACCTCCCCACCGGTCCGGTGGGGGAGGGGTCGAGGATCTACGGCATCGGTGGACCGGACCGAGTGTCGTACGGCGACATCATGCGGGAGTATGCCCGGCAGCGCGGGCTCCGCCGTCTTCTGATTCCGGTGCCGGTGCTAACCCCCCGGCTTTCGAGCCTCTGGCTGGCGCTCGTCGCACCGCGTTATTCGAAGGTCGGTCGGAAGCTGATCGACGGGCTGAAAAACCCGACCGTCGTCACCGATCGGACCGCCCTCGACGATTTTCCGATCCGGCCGAGGTCGCTGGCGGTGGCGGTGCGCGACGCGATGGCCCGGGAGGACGCCGTTTTCGAGGGGCGGCGGTGGGCCGACATCGCCGATGCCGAGGAACTGCCACGCCGGTATGGCGGCCACTTCGAGGGGCCACGGCTCGTCGATCATCGCTATGCCACCGTCGATGTCGCGCCCGAGCGGGCTTTTGCCGCCATCGAGCGGATCGGTGGCTCACACGGCTGGTACGGGCACGAGTGGCTCTGGCAGCTGCGCGGCTGGATCGACCGGATTCTGGGGGGCCCGGGAATGGGGCGCGGGCGCCGCGATCCCGACCACCTCGTCGCCGGGGATGTCCTCGACTGTTGGCGGGTGGAGGCGTGCGATCCACCGCGCCGGATCCGGCTCGTGGCCGAGATGCGGCTCCCCGGCCGCGGCTGGCTGGAATATGAGGTGGTGCGCCGGGATCCGGGCCCCACCGACGGGGGCATGGTGACGATCCACCAGACGGCCGTGTTCGACCCGCGCGGCCTCGGCGGCTTGGCCTACTGGTATGCCATCTGGCCGCTTCATGAGCTCATCTTCGGGGGGATGCTGGCCGGTATTGTGGCCCGGGCCAACACCCCAGCGGGGAGGGCCGATCGATGAGTCTTGGGGGAGTCTTGGGGGAGTCCTGGGCCGCGTCCCCGGCCAATGTCCCCAGCCGTCGCAGTCGCGCTGGGGAGATCGTCTGAAGTCCCTTGATTTGGGGAAGTCCCCCGGTAGGGCGGCTGGACTTTTGCCTGCCTGGGACCGATCCTTACGGAGCTTTGGCAGGTAGGCTAGCGCCCCCGACGGTCGCGAAGGCCGTCCATATCCAAGCCGAACGAGCGCGAGACGAGGAGCCGGGCAGCCCCCGGCCTGCGATCCGATCCATGCCGCTCACGCTCATCGCTTCCGCCGCTTCGGCCCTCCGCATCTGGCTTCGATCGGTCGCGCCGACGCGCGAGGCGATCGTCACGGCGGGCTGCCTCGCCCTCGTCTTCGGGATGACCTACCTGGCAGCGTACCTCACCCGCAGCGAGCTCCTCCTCCGGGGGAGCGACGCAGCGACGATCGTCCGCACGATCGGCTGGGTCGTGCTTGTGAAGCTGGTTGTCTTCTACACCCGCGGCATCTGCCACCGGTCGCTCCGCACGATCCGCTTCGAGGACTTGAGCATCCTTGTCCGGGCCACCACCACGTGCCTGCTGGTTCTCGTGGCGGCCAATTACTACTTGACGACGCTGCGGCTGGGCTGGATCCAGATTCCCCGGACCGTCCTCCTCCTCGATTGGGCCTTCACCCTCCTCGCCGTCGGTGGCCTCCAGGCGGCGGCGCGGAGCATCTACGAAGAGTTGATGCCGGCCGATCCGGTTGGCCATCAGCGCAATGCTCTCTTCATCGATGGCTCACCGCAAGGGGTGTTGATCGCCGCTCAGCTGATGTCGGCGAAGCGGGGCGGGTATTTCGTGTCGGGTCTGCTCGATGACGATCCCACCCGACATGGCTCCCAAACGGCCGTGGCCAGAGTGATTGGCGGCATTGACCATGTCGCCGCCTGCGCCCAGCGGTTGCGTGTGACCGATGTCGTCGTCCGCTCTGGGAGTGTGTTCGGCCACCGGCTGCGGCAGATCTGCGAGGCCTGCACCGCGATCGGTGTGCGCGTGGTGATCGCCGAGCCGGGCGGCGAGAAGGCCGACGCTGAGGTCCGCGTGCGCGGCTTAGAACTGCGCGACCTCGTCACCCACCCCGATCCGACGGCGTCCGCGCACGGCCCTACGCTCGCCTCCTGGGTGCATGACGAGACGGTCATGGTCACCGGCGCCGGTGGATCGATCGGTGCCGAGATCTGCCGGCTCCTCGTGAAGCTCCGTCCGGCGCGGATCCTGCTGGTCGACCGGTCGGAATCCAGCCTTTTCGAGATCCATGGGGAGTTGCAGGAACGCTCCGCCGCGCCCGGGGAAGGGGAGATCGGCCTCGTTCCCTGCCTCGTCGACATCCACGACACGGATCGGCTGGAGGATGTTTTTCAGAGCCACCGGCCGGGGATCGTCATCCACGCCGCCGGCCACAAGCACGTGCCGATGCTCCAGGGGCACCCCGTGGAGGCGATCGAGAACAACATCCTCGCCACCGCGGCGCTCGCCGACCTCGCCGAGGCCCACGGCGTGAAGACGTTTGTCGCGCTCTCGACCGACAAGGCCGTCAACCCGACGGGCGTGATGGGGGCTTCGAAGCTGATCGCGGAGCGGTTCCTCCAGTCGCTCGGCGAGGGCGCAACGACGAAGTTCGTGGTTGTGCGATTCGGGAACGTCATCGGCTCCAGCGGGACTGCCGTGCCGATCTTTACCCGCCAACTCCTCCGCCGTCAGCCGATCACCGTCACCCATCCCGACGTGGCCCGGCGATTCCTGACGGCGTCCGATGCCGCCCGTCTCTCACTGGAGGCCGGGGCGTTGGCTGGGGGGAGCGGGACGTTCGTCCTCGACATGGGCGAGCCGGTCAAGATCGTCGAAATCATCAAGAGCTTGGCGTTCGTGATGCGCGTGCCGAGGGAGGATGTCGAGATCCGCTTCGATCGCCTCCGCGACGGGGAGAAGCTCGCCGAGGAGCTGTTTTTCGACGACGAGATCAGGCATTCGGTTGGGGGTGGTCTTGTGTTCCAAGTCTCCCGTCCCAGCCGCCCGCTGGCCGAGGTCCGGCAGTGGCTCGGCGATCTCAAGGCCGCGATCCTCGCCGATGGCCCCGATGCCGCCCGCGGGGTGCTGATGGAGATCGTGGCGCTGGAAGGCACGGCGTCTCCGGTGGGGACTGCGCCGCTGCGTGAGGATGACGATCCGCGGGAGTCGAGGTCGTGAACCCACCGCCGGCGCCGGAACGACTGTTTCCCACGCTCGACTCACTCGAGTCGATCCTCTGGCCAGGCCTGGCCCTCGTGGTGTTCGTCGTCACGGCCGTGCTCGTCGATGTGATGATCCTGGTCGCGACGCGGTTGCGGCTGGTCGATGTGCCGAGTAACCGTAGCGCCCACTCCCTTCCCACGGCCCGGGGCGGGGGGATGCCGCTGGTGCTGAGCTGTTGCCTGGCCTCGACGGCGGTCTGTTTCCGCTGGCCGGTGTATGCCTTCCCGGTGGCCCTGGGCGTCATCCTTCCCAGTCTCATCATCGCCATCGTCGGCTTCTGGGACGACATCCGTCCGCTCCGGGCCCTCCTCCGGCTCGTCGTGCAGATCGGCGCGGCGGTGGGAATCGTGGCCGTGCTCGGCCCGGTGCGTGGGCTGCATCTGCCGGGGCTGCCTTTTATCGATTTCGGCTGGCTGGCCTGGCCGTTGAGCGTTGTGTGGATCGTGGGGTTCATCAACGCCTTCAACTTCATGGATGGGTCGGATGGCATGGCGGCGCTTGCGGCGGTGGCCGTGGCGATCGGGTTCGTCGGTATCTCGTACTCCGACGGCGACTTCCCGGTCGTTTTGCTGTCGTCCTTCGTCGGCGCCGCCGCCGCCGGATTCCTCGTCTTCAATTGGCCCCCGGCCCGGGTGTTCATGGGGGACGTCGGGAGTGCGTTCCTGGGAACCTTCTTTGCCGCCCTGACCCTGTTTGACGTGACCGGATCGACGGAACTGACCTTCATGCCGCTGGCGATGGCGGCCTGGCCCTACATCTACGATCCGTTCCTGACGGTGATCCGGCGGGTGTGGGGCGGTCACAACCCGCTCGTGCCCCATCGCGAGTTCCTCTTTCACCGCCTGGTTCGCTCGGGGATCAGCCATGCTGCCGTCGCGGTGATCTATGCCCTGCTGGCCGCGGCGGGGGCGGTCGCCGGCTGGATGATGCTCGAGCCATCCGTGCCGACCGACGTTCGGCGTTGCCTGCCGTTGACCGTCGTCTTCCTGGCGGCGGTGCTGACGGCGTGGACCGAATGGCGGTTCCGTCGCTTTTGCCCCGCGGCGCGGGCGGCGAAGGTCGCCCCGACCCCAACGGTCGCTGGGTCGGCGGCCTGATCGATGCGGCGGCTGATCCTCACAGGCTGTCGGCGGGCCTCTGCGGGCAGCAGCGGCACGCCTCCTCGGACTCCAGTTGGATCGTCGTGTGGGCGATGCCGAAGCGGGCGCGGAGATCGTCCGACGCCGTGGCGAGCACCTGCTCGTGTCCATCCTGTTGGGGAACGACGAGGTGGACCGTCAGCGAGATCTCCGAGGTGCTCGCATTCCAGACGTGGAGATCGTGGACTTCGCTCACCCCCGGGATCGCGGCAAGGAGGTCGGTGATGGCGGCCGGCTCGATTCCCCGCGGCACGGCGTCGAGGGCGAGATCGATGCTTTCGCGGAGCAGTCCCCAGGTGCCGGCGAGGATTGCCAGCGTGATCGCGATCCCCACCAGCGGATCGATCCAATTGATCCCGGTGAACGCGATCACGATCCCCGCCACGACCACCCCGGCCGAGACGGCGGCATCGGCCGCCATGTGGAGGAAGGCCCCGCGGACGTTGGCGTCGGTGTGCGAACCGCGGAGGAAGAGGAGCGCCGTCAGCGTGTTGATCACGACACCGGCCGCGGCCACGATCCCCACCCATGGCCCCGCCACGGAGACCGGATCACGGAGGCGGTGGATCGCCTCCCAGAGGATGCCGCCGCAGGCAACGATCAGGAGCAAGGCGTTGGCCAGGGCGGCATAGATCGTCGACCGGCGGAAGCCCCAGGTGTAGCGGTTGGTCGGTGGGCGGCGGGCGAGGCGGGAGGCGCCCCACGCCAGGAGGAGGCCGACCACGTCGCCGGCATTGTGACCGGCATCGGCCACCAGCGCCAGCGATCCCCCCCACAGTCCGGCGGCGATCTCGACGAGCACAAAAGCCGCATTCAGACCGACGCCGATGGCCATCGCCCGGTCGAGCCGCTCCGGTGAGAAGTGCCGGTGGCCGCCGTGGCCTGTTCCGTCGCGGTGGTCGTGATCGCAGGGCATCGTGGCAACAGTTGTGAGGCGCGGCATGTGTTACAACTTCCGCGGGGCGGAGAGGATCATACGCTTCCCGACGGCTCGTGGCAGCAGCCCGCCGTGCGTGGGACAACATCGTGGGTAGGAGTCAGACAATGACAACGCAACCGCTGCGCGTCGCGGTCGTCGGCAGGACGGGACGGGGCGACTGGGGGCACGCGATCGACGAACTGTGGACCGCGGTCGAGGGGACGGAGCTCGTCGCCGTGGCCGACGAATCGGCCGACGGCCTCGCTCAGGCCGTCGAGCGGCTCGGCCGCGCTGCCGGGAGCCCCCCGTCGGGATTCCGCGACTGGCGCGCGATGCTCGCGGAGGTGAAGCCGGAGATCGTCTCGCTTTGCATGCGCCACATCGACTGCCATGCGGAGATGGCGATCGCCGCCGCGGAGGCGGGAGTGCAGGGGATCTTTCTGGAGAAGCCCTTCGTGCGCACCGCTGCCGAGGCCGACGCGGTCATCGCCGCCTGCCGTGCCTCGGGAACGAAGCTCGCCCTAGCGATGGTCAACCGCCACAGCCCCACCTACGCGGTCGTCCGCGATCTCGTCGAGGATGGCCGTATCGGCCGGCTCCTCGAGCTCCGGGGCCGCGGCAAGGAGGATGCGCGCGGCGGCGGCGAGGATCTGTGGGTGCTCGGATGCCACGTCCTCGACATGATGGCCGACCTCGGCGGGGCCCCCCGCTGGTGCCAGGCCACGATCACGCGCGACGGCAGGCCGATCACGCCAGCGGATGCCACGGAAGGCCCCGAGGGGCTCGGGGCGATCGCCGGCGATGCCGTCGAGGCGATGTACGGGCTGGCCGACGGACCGGTCGGGTTCTTCGCCAGCGTCCGCGAGGCCGGGCTGAAGCAGCCCAACTTCTCCCTCACCCTCGTCGGCACGAAGGGAGCGATCCACATCCGCCCCGACAACCTTCCCCACGCGTATCTCCGCGAGGCGCCGCTGTGGCGCGTCGACAAGGAGGTTCCCTGGCTGCCGATCGGCCCCGAGGGGATCGGCGCCGGACTCCCCGTCGAGGAAGTCGATCGGACCGCCGAGCGCCTGTCGTGGGCGCGGCGGGCCTCCGCCGATCTCGTCGCGGCGATCGTCGAGGACCGGGAGCCGACGGCGGGAATGTTCGCCGGCCAGACAACGGTGGAGATGACAGCCGCGGCGTTTGCGTCGGGGCTCTCCGGCGAGCGCATCGTCTGGCCGATGATCCCCCGCGGCAACCCGTTCTCCTGACCCGTTCTCCTGACCAGGCGGATCGTCCCGTCCAACCTTACCTCCCCGAGACGAAAGCTATGCGCGCGCGATTCCCCGTCGTCATCCCTTTTCTCCTGGCCGCGATGTTCACCATCGGGTCCGACGGCGCGTCGGCCGTCGACGCGGATCGTGACATCCGCCTCTGGCCGGAAGGGGTGCCGGGGGATCGGGTGCCGGAGGAACCGGCCGAGAAGGTGGAGCGGGGGAAGGACGACATCCAGCGCCGGTCATTCGTCTCCGATCCCCGCCTCATCCTCCATCCTCTACCGCCACGCGACGATGGGCCCCGTCCGGCGGTGATCATCCTCCCCGGTGGGGGATACAACATCCTTGCCGATGACCATGAGGGGGGGGAGATCGGCCGGTTCCTGAATGGGCATGGCATCGTCGCCCTCACCCTCCTCTACCGGGTTCCCACCGGTGCCTTCGCGAATCCCGACGCCGGGCCGGTGATGGATGCCCAGAAGAGCGTTTCGGTGGTCCGCGGGCGGGCCCTCGAACTGGGGATCGATCCGGACCGCATCGGGCTGATGGGTTTTTCCGCGGGGGGCCACACGGCGCTGGTGGCTGCCACCACGAAGGCGTCGTTCCCGGGGGCCGACGCCGCCCCGTCAGCGCGTCCTGATGCCACGATCCTTGTCTACCCGTGGCGCGTGCTTGGCAATGAAGGCAAGGGGCTGTGGCCGGGGGTCGAGATCGACGCCGCCACCTCCCCGATGTTCATCGCCCAGACCGCCGACGACACCGCTTCGCCGGCAAAGGGGGCGGTGGCGCTGTTTGCCGCGCTGCTCGACGCGAAAGTGCCGGCCGAACTGCACGTCTACGAGCGCGGGGGGCATGGCTACGGCCTGCGGCGCCGTGAGCAGTCTCCGGGCACCGCCGACTGGCCGGCGCGTCTGGTCGATTGGCTCGGCGGCCGCGGATTCACGCGGCCGTGACGGCGGCGTTGAACGCGCTTGGAAAACAGCGACACCCCGTCCGAAGAGACGGGGTGTCGGAGAAAGTCGTCGGTGCCGAGGATCCAAACTTGGACGTGGCAACCTGCGGTCAGTTGCAGCAGCCGTCGGCCGGGACCGGGGTGGCAGCCTTGAGAGCGGCTGCTTCCTTGGAGAGTTTGAACTCTGGTCCGGCCGGGAAGTATTGGATGTCGTCCTGGAGGTAGTAGGCGCTGGGGAGCGTCTGCCCACCAATGTCGACCTGACAACCCGTCAGCCCGACGCTGGCCAGGGCCAAGCCCCCCAGCAGGGCCGCGCGGACGTCGAGCCGGGTCGTGGTCCGGGTCCGCCGGTCCGCAGTCGATGATCTCATGGTTCTCGCCCCTGCATCGGTGCTTTGTTCCGCGTCACGGTTCGCTGTCGGGCCAGGCCCGGCAGGGTCGATCCGCCGCCGACCGCAGTGGTATCGGCCGACAGAACCGGCAAACTTTGACAAACCGTTGCGATCGTTCGAAACGGCGCCAGCGGAGCCCCCCGGCTGCCCGACGTTTCCCAGACTACCGGTCAGTCGAAGGTCTGACGGCGGGCTGGGATTCCTCGTCACCGACCCGACTCGGGTCGGCGGGCACGTGGGGAAGGTGTACAACTGGCGGCATGTGGCGCGTTGTTCCCTGGCAGTCGCTGTTCCGCCGATCGGCCGCGATCCTCGCGGTGACGGGCCTGTTGAGCCTGGGGGTGGCCCGGGCCCAGATCGTGCCCCGCGGGGCCCAGACCGTGCCGACGATCGCCTTTGATGCCGCGCTTGCAGCGCTGGCCAACGGCGACTTTAGCGTGGCCCTGGAAACGGCCGGCCGGGATTACGGGGCGGGGGTCCGCGCCGGGAATCAGCGCTGGATCGACTCGATCGCCTCCGCCACCGCGATCGGTGAATCGCAGTACGAACTCGGCAACTGGCGGGATTCCGTCGCCGCTTACGAGGAGGCGATCGGCCTCGGCACAGCGCATGCCGAGTGGTTGCTGGCGGTCCAGTTTCCGACCCAAGGACCGCAGCCTTCACCGCGCCCGCGCGTGGCCACCTGGGGGCGGAGCGCGCGGGGCACCAAGCCGGCAACGTTTCCCGACACGATGACGATCCGGCAGACGGCGGCCGATCCCCAAAAAGTGCTCCAGCAGGGGGGAGTGCTCGCGGCCCCGGTCAATGTTCCGATCCGTCCTCATGAGATCATGCGGGCCCTCGTGATCGCGATCTACCGTCGGGCCGTGATCCTCGGGCCGCTTGCCGGCGAGGGGAATGCGATCGAGGGGTTGAACAACGCCCTTGCGAAGCGCCCGGCACCCCCGAACCACTGGTCGCAGTCGTGGATCGACGTGGCACTGGGAACCGCGGCATGGTCGCAGGGCCGGCTCGATCAGGCGGTGCCGCTGCTCGAACGCGGCGTGGCCCTGGGCGGCAAACTCGATCACCCGTTGACCGCCTGGGGCCTGCTCGTGCTCGGACGGATCGCGCTGGCCCGCGACGATTCCATCGGCGCGGCGCGGTGGTTCGAGGAGGCGACCTACGCGGCGGCCGAGTTCGGCGATGCCCGTGCGCTCGAGGAGGGATTCCGGATGGCGTTCGCCGCTCACCAGGCTGCCGGCACGCCGGGGGTGCCGGCAACGGTCCACGGGGGCTGCGAGTGGGCCCGCGGTGGATTGCCCGCGCTGCGGACCACCCTCCTGGCGCACGAAGCGGAGGCGTTGGCTGCCGCTGGCAATCTTCAGGGGGCGCGGGCCCGGCTCGGAGAGGTCGACGCCAGGTTTCTCCGCACGGATGCCGGCCAGGGGACGCCGGGCGCCGTCGTCGCGCATGCCGCGGCCCTGACGGCGTACGGCGCCGGCGATCCGACCACGGGGGATGCCGAGATGGAGCGCGCCCTGACCATGGCCCGCCCCCGTTCCCCGCGCCTCTTCCAGACCGGCCGGCTCGTAGAGATGGTGATGGCCGGGGCGACGACGATCTCCGACCGGCAGGCAGACGTGCTCTTTGCGCGGCTCCTCGGCGACCCGCCGCCGCGGGAGCTTGTCATCGATCCTCTGGCCACGCTCGCGGCGATGACGACGCCCCGCCCCGAGGCCCACGAAGCGTGGATGTTGGTCGCGGCGCGCCGTGGCAGCGATCCGGCCCTGGCCGCCGCGGAGGCCTCGGCCCGGGCCCGGTGGCTCGACACGCAGCCGGTCGGGGGGCGACGGCTGGGGCTCGAGCGTCTCCTCGGCCCCGATCCGTCCGGGCTGGGGCCTGACGCCGTCGCCGGCCGGACGGGACTCTTCAGACGCCATCCGGAACTGGCCCGACTCGTCGACGAGGATGCCCGCCTGCGGACGGCGCTGACTGCCGCGCTCCTTGCCTCCGCCGGCGGGAATGGTGGCGGCGACGCCGGTCCGCCGCGCCGGGCCGGTCCGCCGGGAGAGCTGAGGGATTGGGAATCGTTCGCGCAGGGCTCGGCCCGACGCGGGGTCTTGATCGATCAGCTCGCTGCCGGCCGGGAGCCGATCGGGCTCGAGTTTCCCCCACTCCTCCCCCCGGCCGATGTCCGTGGAAGGTTGGCGCCGGGCGAACTGCTCCTCTCCTTTCATTGGGGCGCGTCGGGGCTGTGGGGGGCGCTGGAGTCTCGCGACCGCGTCGCCCTGTGGCAGGTCCGGCAACCGGCGGCCCTGGCCCGGGAGCTAACCCACCTAGCGAAGGCCCTGTGTCTGTTCGACCCCCACGTGCCGGTGGGGACTGATCGGATCATCGCTTCCGACTGGCGGGCCGCGATGGTCACCGTCGAACGACTCCTCTTCGAGCAGTCGAAGGTCACCCTCTCGGATGGGATCGACGAGCTCGTGATCGTGCCCGACGGAGCGCTGTGGTATCTGCCGTTCGAACTCCTCCCGACCGGTTCCGCCGGCGAGCCCGCCGACGGCGATGCGGCGACCGTCGAGCCGCCGCCGCTCCTGCGAGACGTCTGCCGTATCCGCTACGCCCCCACCCGCAGTCTGGCCGTCGCTGGCAGGCCACCGGCGCCGTTGGAACCGCCGGCCGGGCGTGGGCCCGTCGGCATCCATGCCGGCCGGGCCGTTCGCGGGGAACGGCCGGAGGCGATCGGGGAGGCGGTCGACCGCCTCACGCAGGCCCTCGAACGCGCCGTCGTCCTCCCGGCCCAGCCACTCCAGCAGCATGGTGTCGTCGTCTCGCCGTTGCTCCCGGCTTCGTTGTGCGAGACGCTCGTGGTCCTCGACGAGATCAATGTTGCCGGTGAGGGGGCGGTGGGCTTGCGCGGCCTGTTCGGTCGTCCGCCCGACCGTGGAGCCAAGTCGGGGATGACGTTCAACGATTGGCTCGCTTCGCCGCACAAACGTCCCCCACTGGTCATCCTGCCGGGGGTCCAGTCGGCGATGGCCTCGGGGCTCACCAAGCTGCAGTCCCGGCCGGGGGAAGAGCTGTTCATCGCCGCCACCGACGTGCTGGCCGCCGGCGCCCGCACGGCGCTGGTCAGTCGCTGGCGGATGGGGGGAAAGTCGACCACCGATCTCGTGGCCGAGCTCGTCCGCGATAGCGACGATCCGACGGCGATCCCGGCGGCAAGTTGGCGGCGGGCGGTCGATCTGGTCTCCGCTGAGGAGCCCGATCCGGCGTTCGAGGGGCGGATCCGGGGGGTTGGCCAGACGGTACTGACCGACATGCGTCACCCGTTGTTCTGGGCCGGCTACATGCTCATCGACGGCGGGATCAGCGCCCCGGTCGAAGCGGCCGCGGTGAAGGGCATCGGCGGCCGTCCGGCCGCGTTGCCGGCGGCAGGCAAGCGCGATCCGGCGGCCGTCCGGGGGGCGAAGTGATGCCCCTTCCGCTGGCTGCCGACATCGCCTCGGTCGGAGGGGCGTCGAACGCTTTCCCTCCGGAGCAACTGTTGCTCCTCGCCGCCACCACCTTCATCGCCGCAGCGGTCAACGCCGTGGCGGGGGGGGGCACGATCCTCACCTTCCCGGTCGTGGCGGCGATCCTCCCTGATGGCCCGGCCGGACTCGTCGCCGCCAACGCGACCAGCACCCTCGGCCTCTGGCCCGGCGCGATCGCCGCCGCCTGGGCGGGGCGTGCCGAGTGGGATTGCCAGCCGCGCTTGACCAGCTTGACCAGCTTGACCAGCTTGACCCGCTGGCTTCTGCCGGCGAGTGTCGGCGGGGCGATCGTCGGCGCCGCGCTGCTGCTGGCGCTGCCCTCGGCTTGGTTCGGCCGGCTCGTCCCCTGGCTCATCCTGAGTGCGGCGGTGTTGTTCACGCTCCAGCCGCACCTCGCCGCCCGCCTCGCCGCTGGCGACCAGGGGTCCACCCCCAACGGCGAGCCGACCCGCGGGGTGTTTTTCCTCGCCTGGGGACTCCAGTTCTTGGTGGCTGTCTATGGCGGGTATTTCGGCGCCGGGATCGGCATCCTCATGCTCGCCGTCCTGGGGTGCCTCGGGGTGGGGGACATCCACCGGCTCAACGCCGTCAAGAATCTCCTTGCGACGGCGGTCAACGGCACCACGGCAGTCGTGTTCGCCTCCGCTTCGATCCTCCCGACCAGCGTCGGGGGGAGGGGCGGCATCGTCTCCTGGCCGCTGGCCCTGATGATGGCGCTGGCGTCGATCTCCGGCGCGGTGGTTGGCGTGCGATTGATGCGGCGGATGCCGGCGCCGGTGGTGCGCCGGATCGTGGCCCTCATCGGTTTCGGCCTGGCAGGCTATTATTTCCTCCGAGGCTGATGTCCCAGGTCTTGCCAGGCGGTCGATGCTCGTCGAAGCGGATCAACTCACGAAGCGGTATGGCCCGTTCACGGCGCTCGAGGGCTGCTCGTTGGCCGTCCGTCAGGGGGAGGTGTTCGGCCTCCTCGGCCCCAACGGCGCGGGGAAGACGACCTTCCTCCGCCTCCTTCTCGGCTTCATTCATCCCACCTCCGGCACGGCCCGGGTGGCAGGGCACGACTGCGTTCTTGATTCGCTCGCCGTCAGGGCTGCGACCACCTATCTCCCTGGGGAGGCCCGCCTCTTTCGCCGGATGACGGGCCATCTGGTCCTCGATTTCTTCTCACAATTGCGCCGCGAATGTCGCCGTGACGAGGCCACACGCATTGCCCGGCGCCTCGATCTTGACTGTTCGCGCCAGGTCGCGCGGATGAGCACGGGCATGCGGCAGAAACTCGCCCTGGCCGTCGTCCTCGCTACCGAGGCGACCCTCGTGATCCTCGACGAGCCGACGGCGAACCTCGACCCGACGGCCCGGGCGGTCGTCCTCGATCTCGTCCGCGAGGCGCAGGCGGCCGGTCGGACGGTGATGTTCTCTTCGCACGTCCTTTCCGAGGTCGAGGCAACCTGTGACCGCGTCGTGATCCTCCGGGCAGGGCGGGTCGTCCACGAGCAGTCGGTCGCGCAGCTCCGTCGCCATCATCGCATCACCGCCCGGCTCGAGGGGGATTTTGGAGAGGTGCCGGCGGAACTCCGCGAGCATGTCACCGTTACCCGCGACCGCGACGGCAGGATCGTCCTCGAGACAGCCGATTCGTTGCGGCCGCTCCTCGGCTGGCTCTCGACGCTTCCTCTCGGTGAGATCCGGGTCGACCCTGTCGGGCTCGATGCCGTCTATGACCGTTTTCATCGCCATGGGTGACCGCGTGTGGAATACCGCCATCTGGCGCAAAACCTGGGGTGACCAGCGCGGGCTCGTGCTGGCGTTTGCGGCGCTTTGGGGCGTGTTCCCCTGGCTGTTCCTTTGGCTGTCGGCGCAGATTCCGATGCTGGCATTCCAGGACGTGCTCCTTCAGGCGATCCCGAAGGACTGGCAGCGGCTCTCCGGGGTGCCATTCTCCGACGTTGCGACCCACGCCGGCCGGGTGGCACTGGCCTTCGTCGATCCGGTCGTCGTGCTCGCGGCGACGGTCTGGGGGATCACCCGGGGGAGCGATGCCGTGTCGGGGCAGCTCGAACGGGGCACGATGGAGTTGCTCCTCGCGCAGCCGGTGCGGCGCCGGGCCCTGTGGGTGACACAGGCGCTGGCGACGACCGCGGCGGCGGCCTGCCTGTGCGGCGTGCTGGCCCTCTCGGTGTGCGCTGCTGTGGCCTACGGCCCGTGGGCCGGCAAGGTCGAGCCGGGTCGATTCCTCCTCCCGGTCGCCAATGTCTTCGGCCTGATGGTCTGCCTGGCCGGGATCTCCGCCTGCGTGTCGGCGGCCGACAGCTATCGCTGGCGGACGATCGGCGTGATGTCCGGTTTTTACGTCTTCTCCCTCTTGGCGAAGCTCGTCGGCCGAATGAGCGGGGCGTTCGGCTGGGTCGGCTACCTCTCCTTTCTGAATGCCTACGAACCGCAGCGGCTGGTCGGGGACGCCGCGGCGAGCTGGACGAATCTCCTCGTCTATGACGGCATCCTCCTCGGCGTCGGGGGCGTGGCGTACGTCATCGGCGGCGTGATCTTCTGCCGTCGCGACCTCCCCGCCCCCCTGTGATGCGCCGGCAGCGCCCGCCGCCGTTTTCCCCGTCCGCCGATCCGTCTGGCCCCAAGGGTGGGGCCCGTCGCATACTGAGGGGACAGGGGATGCCGATCTGTCCGGCCCCCATGGCCCCCTCGAGGATACGACTCGATGAACGTTCTCCCGCGTGCCAGCCGTTTCCTGCCGCCGTCGTCGCAGCGTTCGGATCGCCACCGTCGCGGCCGGTGGTTCCTGGCTGCGGCATCGATCCTGCTGGACCCAGCGGCGTGCCTCCCGCTCCACGCCGATGAACCGGCCGTGGAGAGTGCCTCGGCCGCGGCGGCGGGGCAGGAGGATCTCGATGCGGCTGTCGATGCCAAGCTGGCGGCCCGGTCCCTCGATGATTTCGAGCGGGTCCTCGGGCTGGTCCGAGCCGCCCTCCGGAAAGGGCTCGAGGAGTCTTCGCGGGGGTTCGCCAACGACCTCTACACCGGCACGCTGGTCGATCGGGCGTCGATGCTCACCGAGGCACTGTTCGACGGCGCCCCGGGGGCCCAGCAGCAATGGGAGCGGATGCGGGCTTACGCGCTGCGCGATCTCGGGGAGGTGGTGCAGCGCGACGACACGCTCGCTGCGGCGCACGTGATGATCGCCCGCCTCGAGGCGCTCCCCGGGGGGGATCGGCAGCGGGCCGTGAGCTCTGCCCGCCGCGCGGTCGACCTCAGCGGCGACGACCCGCTGCAGACGGCCCAGGCCCACGTTGTGCTGGGGAATCTCGCCGAGGATGATCTGCCGGCTCGCCGTGCCGACTACGACAAAGCGGTCGAACTCGCCCCCCGGGATGCCGATGTCCGACGGACGCGTGGTCTGTTCCTGATGATGGAGGGAGATCAGGACGGTGCCCTGGCGGACTTCGACGTGGCGATCGAGGAGGATCCGGACGATGTCCGGATCCGTGAGATGCGCGGCCTGTCGCTGCTCATGGCGCAGCGGACCGACGACGCCCTCAAGAACTTCGACGACGCCCTCGAACTTGCCCCCGACTCCGCCGACATCCTCTTCCAACGCGGGCGGGTGTTTGCGTCGCAGGGAAACCTCGAGCGTGCGATGGCCGATCTCGATCGGGCGATCGCCACGGTCCCCGATGCGGACGAGCCCCGCGTCCTCCGGGCCCGGTTGCACCAGCAGGCTGGCAGCACTGACGACGCCCTCGCCGACATCGCGCACGTGCTCGCCCGCGACCCCGACCACCGCTCGGCCCTCGAGCTTCGCGCCCTGCTCGCAGCTGACCGGGGGGATTATCCGTCGGCGATCGCCGACTTCCGTCGACTCGTCCGCCAGAGCCCCAACGACGCCGTCGTCGTCGGCCAACTCGGCTTCCTCTACCTCGCAGCCAAGGAACCAAGAGAGGCGATTCGCCGCTTCAATCGAGCCTTGGAGATCGATCCAGAGCAGTTTCTCGCCCGGCGCGGACGCGGGGATGCCGAAATCTCCATCGGCGATCACGCCGCAGCGCTCGCCGACCTCGAAAAGGCCATGGAACTGCAACCGGACAACGACACGGTCCTCAACAATCTCGCTTGGGTGCTCGCCACGAGTCCGGACGATGCGGTCCGGGACGGCAAGCGGGCCATTGGGATTGCCGTGAAAGCCTGCGAATTGACCGAATGGAAGCAGCCGCACGTGATCAGCACGCTGGCTGCGGCCCACGCCGAATCGGGGGATTTTGACGAGGCAAAGAAATACAGCCGGCAGGCCGTTGACGGGAGTGACGAGTCGTCTGAGGTCCGCGACCAGCTGAAGAGCGAACTGGCAAGCTACGAGGCGGGGAATCCGTGGCGCGAGCGGCAGTCGATGGAAGAAGGGGAAGGGCGCGGGGAGGGGGGAAGTCGCGGGCCGGAGAAAGATCCGCCGGCGAAACCGGAGCCGACGGACCCTGGCCCGAAGCCCGGCGCGCGTCGCCCCTTCGACGACGACTGACCCCGGTTGCTCAACGCCCCGGCTCCGTTGAGCCGGGCGACCGGCGGGGGGACGATTTCGCCAGCCGTTCGAGCGATTCCAGCCGGAGCGAGGCCGCCCGAGCGGCATGGATGTTGCCGGCCCGCTGCCAGGCGCGGATCGTCAGGCCCTGGGCCAGGATCGCCACATCGTAGCGGTGATCGACCTCGGCACGCGTCGCCACGCCCGCGGCTGCGTTGGCGAGGTCGGACGCCCGCCCCGGATCGATGGCTCGCAGCGGGATCTCGAGGAGCGAGCGGTATTCGACGGCCAGGGCGTCGAAGTCGAACTCGGCCGACGCGACCCGCACCGACCGCCCGACGACGAGGGGGCTGCCCGCGGAGATGGCCAGTTTCCTGGCCTCCTCGAGGATCACCCACTTCACCGCCGGGTCGGATTCACCGGCCGCCTCTGCCATCAGTGCTTCGGCCAGCAGGAGTGTGGCGGAGGAGGTCCGCACCCGCGCCGCCGGATTCCCGTAGCGCTGTCGAAACTCCGACCGGGCATCGACAAGGGCTCGCTGCGACGGGACGGCCCCACTTGCTTGCGACGGAGCCAGCGTTTGCATCCGTGGCCGCTCCGGGCGCGGCTCGTTCTTCCCGTCTTCGATCGAAGGCGGGTCGGCCCGGGCGCCGGGCCGACTGGAGGCATCTGGGGAGGGCAGCCACACGGTCATGCCGAGCATGGCAAGCGCGAACCGCCAGAAGGCGCAGGAGCGTTTCAACGATTGCCGGGATAGAAATGGGAGGTGTTTTGGAACGTCGCACTGTGGCCGGTGGACCGGATCGTGTTGTACATCTGACCGCTGTTACCACCACCGCGTTGGATCGAGCGGACCTGCCCCTGCACACCGTTGAGTTGCCTTCCGAGGCTCACCTGCTGCTGGACCTGGGAGGCTTGAAGTTGCTGCGGCCGAACGAGATTTTGCAGCGCCCCGAGCGTGCCGCCGGTGTTGGGATTGTCCCCCTGGAAACCGAGCGCGGTGTAGGGGCTCAAGCCCCTCCGGCCGGTGTAATCGGAGAACGGCATCCGACCCTGTTGGGCCGCGGCGGTCGAAGCGAACGTGCCGACCAGAAGCAGCGCCGTCACGGGCAACGCGATCCGCCAGGCCATCGAGAACGTCTTGCGGTGGGGCATGGAAGCAATCTCCGGGCAAGGGGGGATTTGGTCGGCTGAATCTATTCTACGCCTGGCAGCGACGATTGCACGGTCTCGGGAGCGAGGCTCGGCGGAAAGGGGCATTTCAGCGAGGGAACTCGGCGTGGGGAACAGCCACCTTCGTGTCGATCCCCCAGCGTTCAGCAAGTTCGGCTCCGCGGAAGGCGAGGATCGTGTCCATGACCGTCCGCACGGCCAGTTTCGCCGCCGGCTTGTCATGGATCCAGGCGGCGAAGGCCTCACCATGGGTGGCGTAGGTGTCACGCAGCCAGATGGGGGCCTCGGTCAGCAACCAGGCCCGGAAGAGCAGCCAGTTGGGGTTTTCCTCGCCATACACCTCGCGGGCAACCCAGCAGATACCACCGCCGAAGTTGGAACCACGCTGGAACGTGTAGACCGTCTGGGCACCGAGGAGCGTTGACCCCATGATCTGCTCGAACGGCGCGGTGACCTTCTCGATGATGTTGTTGAAGGCGATCCACGGATCCTGGGCGATGAACAGGCGGTCGCCAGGGAGGAGTTGGTAGTTGGTCGCCGTGGCGCCCCCCCTCATGATCGCGTCGATGTCGACCGGCAGAACCTGATCACAGCCGATCCCTGACGGGGCCGGCCGGGCGATCCAGATCTCCTTGCTGGAGAGCTTTGAGAGCCCGTTGATCTGAGCGATGGCGTCGAGCACGGTCTCGTTGCCGGTGACGGGAAACTTGGCGACATTGTCCCCCTGCCCCGCTCCCTCCGTGATCACATAATAGACCTTCGAGTTGTAGCTAAAGACGTCAACGCTCACGAGCGGCGCGTCGAGGAACTTGTCGAGTTGGGCCTCGATCACCTCCTTCGCCTCCGCGAGCGTCAACCCGGTAACGTAGACGCTCCCGTAGGTGCCGAGATTGACCGTGCCGTCCGGGCCGACAAGATGCTCTCCGGTCACCTGCTGCTGCCCCGCGGCCTGGGCGAGCGTGAGCGAGACCTGCGGCTCCCGCAGCACGCGCTTGAGGTGACGAAAAACGGCATCCTGGGCCTCGTCGAGCGATTTGCCACCGACGGCAACCTTCCCGTAGGAGGGGCCGAGGTCGAGGAGGCCGCCCGGTTCAACGACATAGATCCCGTTGATCGGTTGTTCGAGGAGGGTTCCCTCGACGATCACCTGGAGCGAATCGAACGACTGGATCCGGAACGGCGGCTTCGGCACGATCCGCAGCGCGTCGATGAGGAGGATGTCCGGCGGTTCGATGACGTAGGGAGGGAGCGACACCTTCGCCAGTTCCTTCGCGGGCATCTTGGCAGGATCGCCATCGCAATTGGCAGCGAGGGTGGCCTCGTGGGACGCCGTCCGCTGGGGGCGGCCGTAGATGTTGCAGCCAACGCTCGTCAGGAGCAGCAGGGCCGCCACGAGGAGGCGCACCACACCCGTCAGGTCGGAGAGGGTGGGCTGCAGGCATCCCGCGGCGATGGGGACTTTTTGGTGGCGATTTCGGGGCATGCCTCACTCCTTGCCGGCCGTTCACTTCGGCGTCATCGGAATCATCGGCACCCTGGCATGGCAGACTTTGCCGATTTTGCCGGTTTTGCCGCCTGTGCCGGATCGTGGCGGGGCCGGCGTCCCGGCCGAAAAGACGGCGACAGGCCTCCCCTTCCGCTCCGGCCCGTCCCGTTCATTGTTTCCCGGCTGAAATCCCCCTACCTTTTGGAGTCGCGGCAGGGTTCGCCCCGCCGGATGCCGCAGCCTCCCTGGCTTCCCATGACGTCCGCCTCCGCCCATCCCCGCTCCCCTGCCCCACTCCGTCCTCGCGGCGGGGGGCTGCGCGCGGGCATTCTCGGTCTTCGCGCGGGAACGGCGTCGATGCTGCTGGTGCACATCGGGCTGTTTTTCGCCGTCTGGTTCGCCTCCTTCCTGACCCGTTGGGACTTCCAGCCCGATGCCCCGATGGTGGCGATGTTTCGTGCCACGGTCGTCTGGGTCGTCGTCGTGAAGACGATCGTGTTCCTCCTCCACGATCAGTTCCGCTGGCGGTTCGGCAGGCTGTCGTTCGCCGATCTCGGCCGGCTCGCCTTCACCACGACCCTGGCCACCCTGACGCTGGTCGCGGTCGACGTCGTCCGGGAGGCCGTCGGTGTGCTCCCCGGGCTCGGCCAGAGGCTCCCCCGAAGCGTGATGGTGATCGATTGGGCGGCGACGATGCTCCTCATCGGCGGCCTCCGTGCGCTGCCGCGGACGATCCGCGAGGTGTTCAGACCATGGATCACCAGCGGCGACGTCCGTTCAGCTCTGATCGTCGGCGCCACGGAGACCGGCGAGCTCCTCGCGCGGAATCTCGCGGCCCACCACGCGCCGTCGTACATCGTCGTCGGCTTCCTCGACGACAACGTCCTTCTCGGCGGTTCGAGGATCGCCGGGCTCCGCGTGCTCGGCCGCGTCGATGACGCGAGGAAGGTGCTGCGGCAGCGCCCGGTCGACGAGATCCTCGTCACGGCCGGGGAGCTCCCGAGGTCGGTGTTCCGCCGGCTCCTGAGCGATGCCGCCGAGTTCGGCGCGAACGTGAAGGTGATCCCATCGATGGGCGAACTGCTCGCCTCGGGAGGGGCCGTCGCCTCCCCGAACGTCCTGCGGCCGGTCGAGATCCGCGATCTCCTCCGCCGGGAACCGGTCGTTCTCGACGACTCGGCGATCGAGGGAATCGTCCGCGACCGCGTGGTCCTCGTCACCGGAGGAGGCGGGTCGATCGGGTCGGAGATCTGCCGACAGGTGCTCCGTTACCGTCCGCGCCGGCTCGTCGTCGTCGAGCGTGCCGAGAACGCTCTGTTCGACGCTGAGAACGGCCTGGTGTCGCTGCGGACGGGGGTGCCGATGGCGTTCGTTCTTGCCGACATCCTCGACGAATCGCGGATCAGGAATGTCTTCGACACCGAGCGGCCCGAAGTGGTGTTCCACGCGGCGGCCCACAAGCATGTCGCGATGCTCGAGCAGAACCCCGGGGAAGCGGTCACGAACAACTGTTTCGGCACCCGGTTGCTCGTGCGTCTGGCCGAGGAATACGCCGTCGGGCGTTTCGTTGCCATCTCCACCGACAAGGCGGTGAAGCCGTCGAGCGTGATGGGATGCTCGAAACTCCTCGCCGAGCGGTATGTCCAGGCGTTCGCGGCCACGGCACGGACGACGTTCGTCGTCGTCCGTTTCGGCAACGTCCTCGGGAGCAACGGCAGCGTGGTGCCGAAGTTTCAGGAGCAGATCCTCCGGGGGGGCCCGGTGACCGTCACCGATCCTGACGTCGAGCGGTTTTTCATGACGATTCCCGAGGCCGCGCAACTCGTGATCCAGGCCACCGCAATCGGGAAGGGGGGAGAGATCTTCCTCCTCGACATGGGGCCCGCGGTGAAGATCGTCGACCTCGCCCGCGACATGATCTCCCTTTCCGGCTGCGACGAGGAGGAAATCGGAATCGAGTTCACCGGACTTCAGCCGGGAGAGAAGCTCGCCGAGGAGCTGATCTCCGCGGAGGAGCAGAGGGTGCAGACATGGCATCCCAAGGTATGCTGTGTCATCGGACCAAAGGCGGTCCTGGAGGAGATTGAAGACCAGTTCGACCGGCTCCACGCGCTTCCCGGCGAACCCCCGGACGTGATCCGTGAATCCCTCCAGCGGATCGTCCCCGAATACCGGCCAGCGATGCCGCCCCGGGGCACCGTCGGGGCAGTTCCCGGCGACCGATTTTCCGCAGCCATCACAGAAAGGCCTGCCCGTGGCGGCTGAAGGTCCGGTTCGAGTCCCGTTCGTGCGTCCGGCCCTTCCGGCGGCGGAGGAGATCCAGCCGCATCTCGAGGCGATCTGCCGGTCGGGCCGGTTGACGAAGGGCCCGTACCTCGAGCGTCTCGAGGCCGCGGCGGCGGCGCATCTCGGCGTCCGGCATGCCATCGGTGTCAGCAGTTGCACGACCGGCCTGATGCTTGTCTACCGGGCGCTGGCGGAGCTCAAGGTGACGGGGTGCCGGGCCGCGGCCAAGGTCGACTGTGCCACGGCGACGGTGCTGTCGGGTGGCGACGAAGCCGGCGGCGAGGTCGTGATGCCGAGCTTCACGTTCCTGGCGGCGCCGGCGGCGGTCGTTTGGAATGGCCTCCGCCCGGTGTTCGTCGATGTCGATCCGGCGTCGACCAACGCCCGGCCGGAGGCGGTGGCGGCGGCGATCACGCCCAGAACGGTAGCAATCTCGGCCTGCCACAATTTCGGCAATCCCTGTGACGTTGCCGGGCTCCGTCAGGTTGCCACGAAACACGGCTTGCCGCTGGTCATCGACGCCGCCCATGGGTTCGGAGCGTTTCAGGCGGGGAGGCCCCTCGGGGGCGGGGCAACGGCGCAGGTCTTCAGCCTCTCCCCGACCAAACTCCTCGTCGCCGGTGAAGGGGGGATCGTGGCCACCGACTGCGATTGTCTGGCCACGCTGATCCGGGTGGGGCGCGAATACGGCAACGATGGCTCCTACAACGCCCAGTTCTCGGGCTGCAACGGTCGCATGCCAGAGATGTGTGCCGCTACGGCGTGGTTGGGGCTCGGCCGGCTGGACGAGGTGGCGGCCCACAGGCGGATGGTTGCCGCGGCTTACACGGCGGCGCTCGGTGGGATCGCCGGCATCGGATTGATTGTGGTCGGTCCCGGCGATGTCTCGAGCCACAAGGATTTCTCCATCACCATCGATCCCGATCGGTTCGGTGCCACGCGGGACGACCTCTGCCGAGCGCTGGCCGGTCGCGGAATCGAGACGCGCACGTATTACGATCCCCCCTGTCACCGTCAGGTGGCATTCCGGCGGTTCCACGACGGGCGGGCCGACTTGCCCGTCACCGACAGTCTCTCGGCGCGGAGTCTGTCGCTCCCTATCGGACCGCATGTCGATGCGGCGGTGATCGGCGAGGTCTGTGGGATGATCGCTGCCTGCCAACGGCGCGACTGACGGCCGGGGGCCTCGGGACCATCGGCCCCCGGGGGGCCGACCACTACCAACGGATCAGGGAGAAACGGAGCGTTGTTGAACTCTTCGCCGGCGACGGTCGGTGAGCGGCCCGCCGGGCCTCGGGGGCTCTATGCGCGCTTCGTCAAGCGGGGTATCGACACCGTCATCGCCGCCGCGCTCCTCGCGCTGCTGTTGCCGGTGTTGTTGGGGACATGGGCGGCGGTCGTGGCGGTGCTCGGATACCCGGCTTTCTACTCTGACAGGCGGGCCGGACGGGGTGGAGTGCCGATCGTGATCGGGAAGTTCCGTTCGATGTCCGAGGGGGTCGGCCGGGACGGTCAATTGCTCGCCGACGCGGAACGGTTGGGGGCATTCGGCCGCTTTCTCCGGCGAACGAGCCTCGATGAGCTGCCCCAATTGGTGAGTGTCCTGACCGGCGACATGAGCCTGATCGGCCCAAGACCGCTCCCGCTGCGCTACGTCGGCCGGTATGATTCTCGACAATGCCGCCGTCTCGAGGTTTGTCCCGGATTGACGGGGCTGGCCCAGGTTTGGGGCCGGAATGGCCTTGATTGGCCGGCCCGGCTCGAACTCGACGTCCGATACGTCGAAATGCTCTCCCGCTGGTACGCTCCGTTGGTGGATATCGGCATCTTCGTTGCCACCTTCGGGGTCGTTGCCTGGCAGGGGCTGACAGGACGGGGAATCTCGGGGGCAGGGTCGGTGACGATGAAGGAGTTCGAAGCATGACGTCCATCGACGGCGCGACGCGCGACATCGCCGCCGAAGTGCGCGAAGCGATCCTGGCGGTCTACCGGGATACCGCCCGCCCGCCGCGCGAGACGCCCGGCTCAGCCCTCCTCGGCCGCGACCTCGGCCTCGATTCGCTCGATCTGGCCCAGGTCATCGTGCTCCTCGAGCGTTCGCTCGGTGTCGATCCCTTCCGCGATGCGAGGGGCTCTGCCCCTCACGCGCCGATCCGCACGGTCGATCACATCGTCGCGCTCTATGCGGCCACCCTCGCGGCGCGTTCCTAGCCTCGATCTCCATTTCAAACTCATCGTGCCTTCGTCCACCCCGAGCCCCAGCCACGATCATGCCATCCTCCGTCTCCCCGCCACGCTCTGCCCAAGCCCAGGCTCCTGACGTCGCCGACGTCGCCGCGCCGGCACGACTGGCTGCCGCCATCGAGTCGGTCGCTGCCGCCGACCCCGACCGCGTGGCCATCGTCACGGCTGCGGGGCTCGGGCCAGACCGGCGGCAAGCGGTGTCGTACGGCATGCTCGCCACGTTTGTCGCCGCCATGGAACGCCGTCTCGCGGAGGCCCATCCCATCGGCGTGATCGCCCGCTCGGGCGAGATCGCCGCGCTGGTTGCCATCGTCGCGGCCTGCGGAAGGCAGCGTGTCCCGCTTGCCCTGGTGGCCGAGGACTCGCGGGACCTCGTCGGCGAGCTGCGCGATTGGAGTGTCTGCGGGGACGATCTGGCCGTCCCCTCGCCACCCGCCCAGGGACGCTCACGCCGCGAACACGACTCCTCCTCACCACAGGTCGTCGTGGCGACCTCCGGGACGAGCGGCCCGCCGAAACTCGTCGAGCATTCCTGGGACTCGCTCCTCGCCGCGGCGCGGCTCGCGGAGCAGTGGCATGGGCGCGGCTGGATCCTCGTCTACGACGGCACTCGCTGGGCCGGGACCCAGGTCTGGCTGCAGGCGATCCTCACCGGTGGACGTCTGATCGTGCCGGCCTCACGCGATCCAGACTGCGTCGCCCGGGCAGCCGCCGACGAGGATGTCTCGATCCTCCCTGCCACGCCGACGCTCCTGCGGCGCGTGATCGCTTCCGCCGATTCCGACGCCGTCGGCAGGATGAAGCTCGATCGGATCACCCTCGGTGGCGAGGCCGCCGACGGCCAGCTGCTCGAGCAGGCCCGGGCCCTCTTCCCGACGGCGCGGGTGACGCATGTCTACGCCACCACCGAGCTGGGCGAGGTGTTCCGCGTGAGTGACGGTTTGCCCGGCTTTCCTGCCGAGTGGCTCGGCCGGGCCCTGCCGGGAGGGGCAAAATTGTCGACCCGTCGCGATGGCGAGCTTCTCGTCCAACTCTCGCGCGACACCGCCGAGGTGGCGACCGGCGATCTCGTCGAGCGCCGTGGCGAGCGGTACGAATTCTCCGGCCGACGCAGCGACACGATCTTCGTCGGCGGGGCCAAGGTCTTTCCTCGCAGGGTCGAGGACGTTCTCCGCGCCGTGCCCGGTGTCGCTGACGCGCGGGCCTACGGCCTCCCCAGCGCGATCACTGGGGAGATCGTCGCCGCGCAGATCGTTGCCGTCGATCCCCTCCCCGAGGGTGTCACGCCGGAGAATCTCCGGGCCGCGGCGCTGGCGGCGTGCCGTTCGGCCCTCGAGGCACACAGCGTCCCTCGTGTGCTCGACTTCACCCGGAAGCTGTTCACGAATCCATCGGGCAAGGTGCCGCGAAGGCCGGTTGGCCGATGAACGGGCCTCGATCGGGGCCGGTCAGCAACCGGGGCCGAGCCACGGTCGAATCCGACACGCCCTCCGCTGCGGTGTGTGAGGTCACGACGATCGTGTCGGGGGGATCCCGTGGGCTGGGGTTGGCCGTGGCCCAGCGGCTGCTCCAGCGCGGTGACCGGGTGGCGACCTTCTCTCGCTCCGGTTCGGCACCGCTGGTGGCATTGGCAGCGAAGCATCCCGGCCGGGTGCACCACGAGCAACTCGATGCGGCTGACTCCGACGCCGTGCGCCGGTTTGTGGGGAACACCGTCGAGCGATTCGGCCGGGTCGATCATTGTGTTGCCAATGCGGCGGTGGCGGCGGAAGGGATCCTCGCCACGATGGCCGATGCCGACATCGACGCCATGCTGACGGTGAATCTTCGTGGGGCGATCGTCCTGGTGCGCGAGTGTGTCAGGCAGTTCCTCGCCCAGCCGCGTTCCCTTCCCGATGCCGGAGCGGGATCGATCGTCATGGTGTCGAGCGTGGTCGCGGCCAGGGGCAGCCCGGGGTTGGCCGTGTATGCCGCGACGAAGGCCGGTTTGGAAGGGTTTGCTCGTTGCCTCGCCAGGGAAGTGGGGCCGCGGGGCATCCGCGTCAACGCCGTTGCTCCCGGCTTCCTCGCCACCGACCTGTCGGCGACGCTCTCGCCCAGCGACCGGGAACGCATCGTCCGCAGGACACCCCTAGGACGGCTCGGCGACACGGCCGACATCGTCGGGGTGATCGACTTTCTCACCGGTCCCGGCGCGGCGTTTGTCACCGGCCAGACGCTCACGATCGATGGCGGAGGCGCGACGTGAGCCGCTGCGCCGCGGTGGGGTAGAATGAGGGCCGAGTTGTCCCCTTTCCCGGTTTGTCTGGATCCGCTCCCGGGAGTCTGCCGGTGCCGAATCGACGTTTCCCTCTCTGGCCGGAGTGCCACCGAATCCTGATCGTCGGGGCGGGTGGCTTCGGACGCGAGGTCCGCTGCTGGATCCGCGATGCCTGGCCGGAGGGCGGGGCTGTGTTCACAGGTTTTCTCGATGCGGATGCGTCTCGCGGTGGAGCCCACGGCCCGGTTGTCGGCGATCCGGCCTCCTATCAGCCGATGTCCGGCGACGGCCTCCTGCTGGGGATCGGGATCCCCGGGGTTCGGAGGCGATTGGCCGAGACGCTCGCCGCGCTCGGAGGGCGGTTCCTGACGCTCGTCCACCCCACGGCCGTCGTCGCGCCCTCGGCGGTCATTGGGGAGGGAGCGATCGTCTGCCCGCATGGCATCGTCAGCGCCGATGCCGCGCTCGGTCGGTGTGTGCTCGTCAATTACCACGCGTCGGTGGCGCATGATGCGGCGGTCGGCGATTACGGCGTGCTCGCCCCGTATGCCACGCTCGGTGGGTTCGCCCGGGTCGGTGCGGACGTGTTTCTCGGTCTTCACGCCTCGGTCGGTCCTGGGCGGCAGGTCGGCGATCGGAGCAAGGTCAGCGCCAATTCATGCGCGCTGGCCGACGTTCCCGCCGACACGCTCGTCTACGGTGTGCCGGGGCGGCACGGGCCGCTCCTTTCCT
>JBAWVV010000004.1:0-30227 GCA_037147115.1 Planctomycetia bacterium
ACGTTGTTCACCGCCTGCTAGGGGCCATCCATCGATGAGCGAATCGACCGAACCGGGCAGTTACTTCATCGCCAACTACCCCCCCTTCTCCGCCTGGACATCTGCCGCGGTCCCGGCGGTCCTCGAGGCTTTTGTCGCCCCCCCTACTGGCGCGGGCTTGGGCCTCTATCTCCATGTGCCGTTCTGCCGGAAACGGTGCAAGTTCTGCTATTTTCGCGTCTACACCGACACCTCGGCCAGCGACGTCGAGCGCTATTCGCAGGGGCTGGCGCGCGAGGCGGAGCTCGTCGCCGCGCAGCCCGCCGTCGCCGGCCGCAAGCTCCGCTACGTCTACTTCGGCGGTGGCACGCCCTCGTTCCTCTCGGTAAAGCAGCTCGAGAGGCTCGTCGACGGCCTCCACCGGAGCTTCGGTTGGAGTGATGCCGAGGAGGTGACGTTCGAATGCGAGCCGGGGACACTTTCGGAGCCGAAGGTCAAAGCCCTCCGCGAGCTGGGGGTGACGCGGCTTTCGCTCGGCGTCGAAAACTTCGACGATGGCGTCCTCGAAGTCAACGGCCGGGCCCATCTCAGTCAGGAGATCCTCCGCTGCTGGGAGTGGATCAAGGCTGCCGGATTCCCGAACACGAATGTCGATCTGATCTCGGGCATGGTCGGCGAGACATCGGAGAGCTGGGATCGGACGATCGAGCGGACGCTGGCCCTCGAGCCCGACAGTCTGACGATCTACCAACTCGAGCTCCCTTTGAACACGACGTTCGTCCATGATGCCCGTGAGACCGGGGCACCGACGCCGGTGGCCGACTGGCGCACCAAGCGGGAGTGGGTCGGAAGGGCGTTCGACCGCTTCGTGGCGGCAGGCTACACGGTGTCGAGCGGCTACACGCTCGTCCGCGATCCCACGCGCGTCCATTTCCGCTACCGCGACATGCTCTGGGAGGGGAGCGATCTCCTCGCCCTCGGCGTGGCGAGCTTCGGTCATCTCTCTGGCCGGCACTACCAAAACGCCCCCCACTGGGACGAGTATCTGGGAGCGGTCGAGGGGGGGCGGTTGCCGATCGCCCGGGGGCTCGTTCCCACGGCCCGCGAGCTGTTCATCCGGGAGACCGTCCTCGGCCTCAAGAAGGGGGCCCTCGACGTCGAGCGGCTGCGCGGAAAATTCGGCGTCGATCCCCTCGAGGCTTTCGCCCCGCAGTGGCGGAGCCTCGAAGAGGAAGGCTGCCTGGAGCGGGATCGCCCCGCCCCCGTCCTCACGCGCCGAGGGTTGCTCATGGTCGACGCCCTCCTCCCCCGCTTCTTCGATGCCGCCCCGTGACGGTGGGCAAATGTCATTCATGACCGGCCCCGACGGCCGGGGCGACCGGCGCCCTATTCGGGGGAAAACGGGGTTAACGCCTGCCGTGCCGTCCGGTTTACTCAGGGTAAGGAGCGTGGCATGCGGGGCCAATCAGGTCCGCTGCTCTCCCCCGACTTTTTGGGAAAGGTGGCTGCTTCTGTGCCCAATCCCCCCGCTCTCGAGCTTCCCGGGATCCCCGTCGATCGACCCGCGACGGTTGGATATCCGCTGCCCGGCTCTGCCAGGCCCGACGGGGGCCGAAAAACGATGAAGTGTCCTGGCGAGAAGTTGCTGCGTGATCGTCTCCGGGCGATGGCCGCTGACTTGGTGGCGTCGTGGCGGTCGGGGGGCATGCCCCCCGTGGTTCGTTCGGCGGCTGGATTGCGAGCCCAAGCCGAGTTGCTCTGTCAGCGGGCCGGGGCTGGAGCGAGCGACGTCGGCTGGATGATGGTGACGATCGTCTCCGAGCACTGGCGCGACAGGCTTGCGGCGGGTTCTAGCGGGCGTCGCCTCCTGCTCCTTCCCGATTGTCCGGCCGCTCCCCGCCTTGCGGCCGATGCCGATGCCGCCCGCCCGCCACAGGTCTGTGGTCCGGGGTGCGTGATCGGGACCCTGTGGGGCGCTGCGCGGGAGCAGGGGTGGGTGGTGGAGTCGACGCCCCGGGCCGTAGCTGGGATCGGCGGCCTCCTTACCGGCCAGTACGACGGCATCCTCGGTGTCGCACGCCTCGAGCATCTCGAAAAGGCCTTCGCGATGCTGCCGGCTTTTGCCTTGCCCATCGCCGCGGTCCCGTTCGATCCCTCGGCCGTGCCGCTCCTTGCCCTGGCGGCGGGCGGGGGAAGTGCCGCCTGTGCCGAAGCGGCCGCCCGATCGGGGCTCGACGCCGAGTGGGTCCTCGGTCTCCTCGGGGTGGCGGGGGGGCAGACGGCCCCGGTCGCCGATCATCTTCCCCTCCTCCGTGAGGCCGCCGAACTCTTCCTGCCGGCAGCGCTCCGCTCGGTCGCGGTGGACGCCGGCGTGCCCGACGCTCTCGACTGGCTGGACGGGCGGCCGGAACCGCTGGCGTCCACGGCCCGCTTCGCGGCCGACTTTCTCGGTCGCGGCGGAAAGTTCCTCCGTCCGTTCATTACGCTGGCTTCCTTCGAAGCCCTCGCGGGGGCCCAACCGGGCGTAGCGCCGGCGGCCTGCCCCCCCGACCGCGTCCCCGTCCGAGCCGCGGCGGTGGCCGTCGAGGTGTTCCACAAAGCCTCACTGATCCACGACGACATCGAGGATGCAGACGGCATGCGCTATGGCCGGTCGGCCCTCCACGAAGAAGTGGGGATCCCGGTCGCCCTGAACACCGGCGACCACCTCGTCGGCCTCGGCTACCGGATCATCGCCACGCTCCCGACGGTCGATGCAGCAACCCGTGCCGACCTCGTGGCGATGCTCTCCGATGCCCATGTGCGCCTAGCCCGTGGGCAGGGGGCCGAGTTGTGGTGGCGTGTCGGGCGGGACACGCCGCTCTCAGTACCAGAAGCGCTGTCGATCTATGCCCTCAAGACCTCGCCTGCGTTTGAGGTCGCGCTGTCGATCGGGATCCGACTGGCGGGCGTTCTCCCTGGGAATGCCGGGGCGGTTGAGCGCTATGCCCGGCATGTGGGCGTCGGCTTCCAAGTGCTCAATGACCTGAAGGACTGGCACGGTGACCCAGAGAACGCCCGGCAGGCTGCCGGCGATCTCCTCGGAGGGCGACCGACGGTGATGTGGGCCCTCGCCCGGGAGCGGGTTGCGGCCGACGAACTGCGGCGGCTCTCCCGCCTCGCCGACGAGGCCCGACAGACCGGCGGCCCTTCCGCCGCCGAAGTCATCGCCGAGGCGCGGCGGTTGTACAGCGCTGCCGATGTCTTTGCCCGGGCCGCGAACATCGTCGATGCCGAGCGCGCAGGCGCCCTCGCCGCGGCGGCCACCTGTCGGCAGCCAAGGCTCCGCGAGGTGTTTGAGTTTCTCCTCGACCTCGCTGTCCCCGAGGGGGCTGCGGCCCAACTCGTCGGCTGAAGGAGCACCGGGCAGGGGGGTTGGTTGCGTCGTTCCGACGCGGGGGCGTAATCTTGCCCCCGCGGCGGCCGGAGGGTTGCCGGGTCGACCGTCGAGGGCGGGGGTCGACCATCCCGCCCCGGCCCCGGTGGAGGCGACCCTTGTCCGACCATTCAAACGCCTCTTCTTTCGTGTCGCAACCCGGCGTCACGGCCCCCGCTTCAGGAGGGACCGGGAGCGTGGATGCCGTTCCGCGGGCGGAGGAATTGGTCCGCTTGTTCGCTGAACCGGGCCCGGGCTTCGCGACCTTCAGGAATGTCGATCGGGCGGAGGTGCCGGAGCCTGACCGCACGCTCCTCGATCACACCAGCCACATGACCGTGGCGATGGAGGGGCATCACGGGGCTCCCTTGGGCCTCCGCGTCGTCGCCCGTGCCCGGGATGCTGGCACATCGGCGGATCAGTCCCCCTGGTACGCCCGGGAGATCCTCCTCCTTTCACCGCAAGGGGCGCTGGTTCAATACGGGATCGTGCGGATCAACCTCGACCATGTCGATCGAACGACGGCGGCGGCGATCCGGGCGGGGAGGATTCCGCTCGGCCGGGTGCTGATCAACGCCGGTCTGCTCCGGGAGGTCCACGACGTCAGTCTCCTCGAAGTCCGCCCCGGCCCCCGATTGGCGTCGTTGTTCGGGAGATTGCCGAAGCCGGGGGTACCTTCCCCGCCAACGTTCGGCCGCGTCGCCGAGATCTCGCTCGGTGGCCATCCCGCCGTGGAACTGCTCGAAGTGGTGGTGCCCCCGGCGGCGGGCTGATGCCCCAGGGGTGCCCCCGTCTGCTGCCGGGACCGAGAGCACCGATCCGAGCCCCGCGCTCCAACCGCGAACGATGAATCTTCGTGGCGGTGGGCGAGGTGGGCGAACGCGGCAAAGGCGGGGGCCATCGGGGGTTGGAGGAGTGAAAAAAGGATTCGGGCTGTTTGCCCAAGGTGTTGCGCAAACAGTGTTTACGCTGACTGCATCGATATTGACTCAATGCGCAAGATGGCGTTAGAGTTGGTGCCAGGTAAGGACGGTAAGCAGGGAGGATGTCGCGGGAAATGGATTTCCCCCCGATCTTCCTCCCCTGCCCCGGTTCGTCCGACCGGGAGCCTCTCGGGGTTTCCCAGTCGACCGGAACGGGTGATTCGTAGACCGGTCTTCCGGCAGCGGCACCGGTCAGAGGTGGGGTTGAGCACGCGTTGATGTGGCAACGCGTTGATCAGGCAACAAGGAGGCCTAGGCAACCGGGGTGGCCTTTGTGGAAAAGGCGTTTCTCGGGAAGCCGTTTCGACTAGCTGCACCACGGCTAGGGAGAGGGTGGTAACGCACATGCAGAAGACTGTCTACACGACCGGTGAAGCTGCCAAGATCTGCAAGGTCAGCCAGCAGACGATCATCCGTTGTTTCGACTCGGGGCAGCTCAAGGGTTTTCGGGTGCCGGGCAGCCGGTTCCGGAGGATTCCCAGGGATCAGCTGTTCACGTTCATGCGGGACAACGGGATTCCGACCGATGCCCTCGAGAGCGGCCGGCGCAAGATTCTCGTCGTCGACGACGACCAGGATCTCGTCGAGCTGATCACCGACGTCCTCGAGCGGGACGGCCGCTTCGAGACGCGGAGTGTCAACAATGGCTTCGATGCCGGCATGATGGTCAAGGACTACCGTCCCGACCTGATCGTGCTCGACGTCATGCTCCCGGACATCAACGGCAAGGAAGTTTGCCAGCGGGTTCGGAGTGATTCCACGATGGACGAGGTGCGGATCATCTGCATTTCGGGCATGTGTGAGACTGACAAGATCGAGGAGTTGAAGGCGTCCGGGGCCAACGAGTTTCTCCAAAAGCCGTTCGAGGCGGAGGTTCTCGTCGACCGCATCTGCACGCTCCTCGACATCGAGTCGGTGGCTACCGGGTCCTGATCGCAATTCCCCCGGTGCCCCTGCCCCGATCCCGGGGCGGTGCCAGCGGTGGGGAGGGGGCAGACGTGTCGCAGGATGGTTTGTCCGGCGTCAGACTGCTCGTTCGTCCCGGGCCTCCGGCCTGGATCGCGTTGCCGGTTCCGCGCCAGGCCTGTTCAGGCCTGGCGCGGGCCGTGCTCGCGGCCGCCTCGGCGTTGACGGCAGCTCGGGAATCGCGGGCTGCTGAGGGAATGCCTCCTGGTCGGGGCGGTTCTTCTGTCGCGCCGTCGCCGGGCTTTCCGCCGCCACTGACAGCGGCCGAAGGGCGGCTTGCCGATCTGTTGACAGGGGCTTCGGCGCACCATCGCCACGACCTCGCTCTCGTTGCAGGGACGTCGGAGATGGGAAAAGGCCTGGGGGTCCGCGAGACGGCGCTTTCAGGCTCGGGGCGGGCCGGCCCGGCTGTCGGTCTTCCGGGTGCGGAGTCGCTGCTCACGCTGTGGGGGCGGTTGCTCTCCGCCGCCGGGGGTAACGACGCCCCCGGCGGGAGTTCCACGCCCGGCACCGACGGCGCGGCCTGGTCGAGGATTCGCCCCGGAGCTTCCCGGTCGGCAAGCATGCCGCTGATGAGCCTGGCCCGTGATCTCGTGAGCGGATCACTTCCCGCCGACGTGATCGAGATCGACGAGGTCTCGTGGCTCGCCTGGGCAGCGCGAGGGCCGGTGACGGCCGATCCATTCGCCCAGGGGGCGATCTGGGGGGAGCGGCTGCGCGGAGGGGATGTCCCGATGCCGGGACGCCCAGGGGCCGCGCCGCTGACGGCCGAAGGAGGGGATCTCCTCAGCGTCGTCCGCCTCGCAGCGGACCAGGCGCACTTGTCGATGGCCTTCCAGGACGCGGTCGGCGAGGCCCGCCTCGAGGCGATCCGCGAACTGGCCTACGGCGCGGGGCACGAAATCAACAATCCGCTGGCCAACATCGCCACCCGGGCGCAGACGCTCCTGCTCGATGAACGCGATCCCGAGCGCCGCCGGCGTCTGGCGACGATCGTCGATCAGGCGTTCCGCGCCCGTGATCTCATCGGTGGGCTGATGCTCTTCGCCCGGCCCCCCCGCCCCCACCGTGTGCTTACCGATGTCGATCGGATGGTGAGCGCTGTTGTCGATCTCTTCGCCCCGCTGGCGGCCCAACGAGGAGCCCGCCTCGATTATGGGCCGTCACCGGAGCCACTGGCGGTGTCGGTCGATCACTCCCAGGTCGAGGAATCACTCCGCGCCGTTGTCGGCAACGCCCTCGAGGCGGTCGGTGATGGCGGGCAGGTGACCGTGACCGTGTCGGCCGGTCGACATCCGGGGGCGTGTGAGCTGATGGTTGCCGATGATGGTCCCGGGATGGACTCGGCCACGCTGCGCCGCGTCTTCGACCCATTCTTCAGCGGCCGCGAGGCTGGCCGCGGTGCCGGCCTGGGCCTCTCCAAGGCGTGGCGTTTTCTCGAGGCCAACGGGGGCACGATCGAGATCGAGAGCCGGGCCGGTCGGGGGACCCGCGTGCTGATCTCGCTGCCGCTGTCGGGGCGACCGGCCACCGCCCCCTCCGCTGCCACCGACGCGGTACCGGAAGAACAAGCGGCGAAAAATCCTTGCGCATCAAGCGCATCTCCACCAAACCCCCAGGGCGTGGCAGGCAAAGTCGCCGCAGAGCCCCCGGCGTGATCGCCCCCTCAAGCGGAACCCTCAACGGAGGAAATCGGCCAATGCAGCGTGGCCATCGCCGGGCAGCGGACCTTGTGGGACTCCCCGAGTTTCCCTATTCTCCCTTGCTAGCGGAGTGTCGTATTTCGCGGCGAAGGAACGCCCTCCGCGGACCGGCGGTGGCTGGCGGTGGTTTTTGGCACCGCTGCCGGTCGAACAGCCCTGCTCGGAGCACGGATGCCCCCATGAGCGACAGAGGATCTGCGATCGAGACCGGGTTTGCCCAACCCGCGCCGGTTGCCCCGGCTGGCAGTGGTGACGACGTCGGCATGGGGTCGCATCGCGGGCTTGGGGGGGCCGGCTCGTCCCCTTCCGGCCTTCGTCCCGGCGCGGCGACCCACGCCGGCGTGCTGGGAGCGTGTGCCGCGACCGCCGCTTGGCTCCGGCAGCGGCAGGCTGCCGACGGTCACTGGCGCGGGCCGCTCGAGGGAGACACGATCCTGGAGAGCGAGTATCTCCTCATTCTCGCCTGGTACGGCCGGCTCGAAGGGCCACATGTGCCCGGCGCGGTGCGACGGATCCTCCGGGAGCAACTCCCCACCGGGGGCTGGGCGATTTATCGAGGCGGTCCTGTCGACGTCAGCGCGAGCGTGAAGGCCTACTTCGCCCTGAAGATCTTCGGGCAATCCCCCGACTCCGAACCGATGACGCGGGCGCGGCGGGCGATCGCAGCGGCTGGGGGGCCCTGGGCCGTCAACAGCTTCACGCGCTTCTACCTCGCCCTCCTCGGGCAAATGTCGTACGCCGACTGCCCGGCGGTTCCTCCCGAAATCGTTCTCCTCCCCGACTGGTTCCCGGTCAATCTCCACCGCGTCTCGGCATGGTCGCGAACGATGATCGTGCCGCTGTCGTTGATCTGGGACTTCAAGCCCGTCCGGCATCTCCCGCCCGGGCAAAGGATCGACGAATTGTTCGCCGATTCCCCTCGTGCACCGCACAGCCGGCGGCTCGGTGGGGATGATGGCTGGGCTCGTTTCTTCCGCGCGGTCGATCGGATCCTCAAAGCATGCGATGCCCTCGGCCTTCGGCCTCTCCGCAGCCGGGCCGTTGCCGAGTGCCGCCGCTGGATGCTCGAACGTTTCGACGGCAGCGACGGCCTCGGGGCGATTTTCCCGCCGATCCTCTGGAGCATCGTCGCTCTCCGGGCCTCTGGTTGCCCTGACGACGCCCCCGAGCTCCGCGAATGCTGGCGACAACTCGAGGGACTCATCGAGCAGGAAGAGGATGGCACGACGCGGATCGAACCGTGCCGATCGCCGGTCTGGGACACCGCGCTGACCCTCCGTGCCCTGGCCGTCGAACGGTTAACGCGCTCCGGTCACGCCGATTCTGGTGACACCGATCGGTCTCTCGACGGGGCGGTCGACTGGCTCCTTGCCCAAGAGATCCGCACCGATGGCGACTGGTCTCGACGGACCGTCGCGGTCGCCCCATCGGGGTGGTGTTTCGAGTACGCCAACCGCTTCTACCCCGACGTCGACGACACGGCGATGGTGCTGATCGCACTGGCGACGTGGCGCGAGGGGGAACAGTCTGGAGACACGGCATCGAGGCGGCGTTGTTCCCTCGTCAATGCGGCCATCGACCGGGCCCGACCCTGGCTCGAGGCCCTGCAAAACTCCGACGGCGGCTGGGGTGCGTTCGACAAGGACAACAACTGCGAGCTCCTCTGCAAGGTTCCGTTCGCCGACCACAACGCGATGATCGATCCGAGTTCCCCCGATCTCGCCGGGAGGGTGCTCGAGGCCTTTGGCAGAATCGGTTACCGCCTCGGCCATCCGGCGGTCGACCGGGCGGTCGCCTACCTGCGGCGCTCCCAGGAAGCCGATGGATCGTGGTACGGGCGCTGGGGGGTCAACTATGTCTATGGGACGTGGCAGGCGATCGAGGGATTGCGGGCCGTCGGGATCCCTGCCGATGACCGCGGAGTGATTGCCGCCGCCGAGTGGCTCCTCGGGCACCAGCAACCGTGCGGCGGCTGGGGAGAATCGGCCGACAGCTACGCCGATCCGAGCCTCGCCGGGCGGGGAGAACCGACCCCGTCGCAGACGGCCTGGGCGCTGGCCGGATTGCTCGCCGCCGGGCATGATGGTTCGCCGGCGGCGTGGCGTGGCGTGGCGTGGCTTGTCGACCATCAGACGCCGGAGGGGGACTGGGTGGAGGAGAACTTCACCGGAACCGGTTTTCCGAAGGTCTTCTATCTGCGCTACCACTGGTACTGTGTCTATTTCCCGCTCATGGCCCTGGGGCGCTGGGCTGTGGCCCGCGCCGGGAGCGCTGCCGATGACGGGCCGTCCGATGAAAAGATTCACTCCGCCCGCCGTACGGGCCAGGTTCGGGAGAAGGTGGCATGAGTGTTCCTGTTGGGCAGATGATCGCGGTCGTTCGGCATGTCCTCCGCGAGCGGTGGCGTGGCAATCATCGCTACCCGCTCGTGCTCATGCTCGAGCCCCTCTTCCGCTGCAATCTCGCCTGCGGCGGGTGTGGAAAGATCCAGCATCCAACGGAGATTCTCCGGTCGCACCTGACGCCGGAGCAGTGTTTCCAAGCGGTCGATGAGTGTGGCGCGCCGATCGTCTCGATCCCCGGTGGTGAGCCGCTCCTCCATCCGCAGATCGAGCAGATCGTTGCCGGGATCGTCGCCCGGAAGAAGTACCTCTATCTCTGCACCAACGCCTTGAAGTTGGAGGAGATGCTCCCCCACTTCACCCCCTCCCCTTACCTGGCCTTTTCTGTCCACCTCGACGGACCGAAGGAGGAGCACGATCACGCCGTCTGCCGCGACGGGGTGTACGACGTGGCTGTCGCCGCCATCCGGGCAGCGCGGAGGGCCGGATTCCGGGTGACCACGAACTCGACCCTCTTCTCCGACGCCGATCCGATCCGCTACCGGAGGTTCTTCGATGAGGTGATGGCCCTCGGGGTGGAGGGGATGATGATCTCGCCCGGCTACTCTTACGCGAAGGCCCCCGACCAAGAGCACTTCCTCGCTCGGCTCCGGAGCCAGTCGCTCTTCGCCCGCATCCTGGAAAATGCCCCGCGGCGCTGGAAGTTCAACCAGTCGCCGGTGTTCCTGGAGTTTCTCAAAGGCCGGTGGGACCTCGAGTGCCGTCCCTGGGGAACGCCGACGTACAACCTCTTCGGCTGGCAGAAACCCTGCTACCTCCTCGATGAGGGCTATGCGACGAGCTTCGTCGGCCTGATGGAGGAGACGAACTGGTCGGGCTACGGGCGGGCCAGCGGCAATCCGAAGTGTGGGGATTGCATGGTCCACTGCGGCTATGAACCGGCCGCCGTCGAGGCGACCTTCGGCTCGCTTGCCGGCCTTCTCGCCACCGCCCGGTTGACGCTCTTCGGGGCACCGAAGCGGCCCCTGCCTCCGCTGCCTGAGCCGGCCCACCCTGCCCCGCTTCGGGTCCAGGCCAACGGGCTCCACGCGCTCCCGGTGCTGGGGCAGACGCCGATTCCCCTGCCGATTCCCCTGGAGAACAACGCGGAACCTGCCTGCGGCCGGGTGGCGTGACCGCGGTCCCACGAATGGGGTTGGATCAGCCGAGCGTTCAGCCGAGCGTTCTTGAGGCTTCGATCGCCGCCCCCCGGGCTCCGGCGGTGTCGCCGTCGCGGATGACGTGGATCGGGATCCCGGCCTGCTCCTCCCGTTGGGTCGGCATGCCCCGGCGGATCTCGTCAACGAACCAATCGCAAAATGCGACGCTGGTCTCGACGGCCCCGCCCCCCACGATCAGGGCGTCGGGATCGAAGACGTTGACCATCTCGTCGAAGAACAGGCCGAGGGCCCGGGCCTGCACAAGGAAGATCTCCCGGCAGAGCTCGTCGCCGCGCTCCGCCATCCCGCGAACGCGTTTGGCCGCCTCGGCGGGGTCGGCCAGCCGGGCGAGCTCGTGCTCGGGGTGCTTGGTGAGAAACCAGGGGAGGAGTGTCCGGCGGATCGCCGTCAGCGAGCAGAGCGACTCCAAGTCACCCCTCCGCCCGCAGTTGCACTTCGGATCGATCCCCTCAATTCCCGGAATCAGGGTCCAGGGGATGAGAACGTGCCCCAGCTCGCCGCCGAATCCCCGCCTCCCCACCACGACCCTGCCGCCATGGATCACACCGCCACCGAGCCCTGTGCCGACGATCGCCGCGACGCTTGTGGCGTCTGAGTCGTTGCCGAACAGGGCGAAGTGGCCCCACAGGGCGGCCGCGTTGCCGTCGTTGAGGTAGGTGACCGGGAGGCCGGTTCGCGCGGAGACAGCGGCGCGGATGTCGAAGCCGGCCCAGTCGGCGTGGGCAAAGTTTGTCGAGCCGCGCCGGCTCAAGACGCCGCCGGCACTCGCCGGCCCGGGGGTATCGAGGCCGATCGCCGCCACGTTGGAGAGCTCCAGGCCGGCCCGGCCGGCGGCGATCGCCAGCCCGTCGACAATCTGACCGAGGCAAACATCGGGGCCCTCGACGCTCCGGGCGGGGTGCTCGCAGAGACCATCGATGAGGAAGCGGCCGGCCGAATCGAGGAACGTGAAGTTGATGGCCGTCCCCCCGAGATCGATACCGGCGACGACACGACGGATCATGGGGAATCCTTCCCAGTGGGAGTGGAGGCGGCAAGCAGGCCGCGTTTGACATGCCCAAGAATCGCCCGCAGGCCCCGCGTGCGGAGGATTCCGAGCACCTGCGACAGCCCCATCCGATCGAGGAGATCGTCACGAACGGAGAGCACTTCATCGACGGGGCGGCCGTCGACCGCCTCCGCGAGGATCGCGACGAACCCGATCACGGTCGGGGCCTCGGGGGCGACCTCGGCGTGAAGCTTTGCCCCCTCGGCGGTCATCTCCGGCCAGAGGTAGACCGGCGTCTGGCATTCATGGACACGGTGATCACCGCTGGCACGGCGGGAGACGATGTGGGGTGGGAGCGCGGGGAGCCGGGCAGCGAACTCGAGGAGCAATTCGAGTTTCTCCCGCCCCTCAAGGTCGCTGAAATCCTCGACGATCGAATCGATCCGTTGGGCGACGCTGCTCATGTCGAAAAGTTCACGAGGACGGGGCCGGCTGGATCGATCGCTGCCCACATAAGCAGCGACAGCCGGAGGAGCCACGACCGCCCGGCGGCACGGCCACCCGGGCATGACAAGTCACGCCGGCGAACCATCGGGCGTGGTCCCTTTGACGACCGGGACACCGACGCAATTGCCCCACTCCATCCAGGAGCCGTCGTAGTTCTTCACCTTCGCGAAACCGAGCAGGTAGGTGAGAACAAACCAGGTCAGGCTCGACCGCTCGCCGATCCGACAATAGGCGATCGTGGGGGAACGGCGCTTCAGTCCTGCCCCCTTCACGTACAGCTTTTCGAGATCCTTGGCCGATTTGAACGTCCCATCCTCGTTGACCGACAGCGGCCAAGGGATGTTGACGGCGCCGGGGATGTGGCCACCCCGCAGGGCACCCTCGTTGGGGTAGTCGGGCATGTGGAGCCGTTCACCGCAGTATTCCTCCGGAGAGCGGACATCGACGAGGGGCCGGCCCCCCTTCTGGTGCCTGAGAACCTCGTCTCGGAAGGCCCGCACCGAGCCGTCCTGCTCCGGGGCGGTGTAGTGCCCCGGCTTCACGTGGACGCGGTCGGTTGACCAGGGACGCTCATCGAGTTGCCACTTCTTGCGGCCGCCGTCCATGATCCGGCAGTCTTTGTGGCCGTAGAGCTTGAACACCCAAAACGCATAGCAGGCCCACCAGTTGTTCCTGTCGCCGTAGAAGACAACGGTCGTGTCGTTGGAGATGCCGTTGGCGTGGCAGAGTTTCTCGAAGCCTGCCCGGTCGACGTAGTCGCGCCGAACCTGGTCTTGGAGGTCGACCTGCCAGTCGATCTCGACGGCCCCGGCCACGTGCCCCTGGGTGTAGAGCGCCCGATCCTCGTTCGATTCGACGATCCGCACGTGCGGATCGTGGGCATGCTCGGCCACCCACTCAGTGGTCACCAAAACATCGGGATTCGCGTAGCCAGCCATGGATTCGGATTCTCCTCGCCGTTGGTCGGGGCGGCTGCCTCGGATAGAGACCGCCGCGGGAATCGTAGTGGATGGGGATCCCACAGTCCATCAGCCCCCCGCCACCGCGACCATCGGCGGGCACGCTCGGGCGGGAGCATGCCCCTCTCCGGCACGGTCCACGGTCCCGGCCCTGGGTGGTATCATGTTCGATCTTTCCTGCCCGCGGCCTGGCCGCGATCCCACCCCTCCGCACAGAAGACTTCCCGATGGGCGCCGCCTTCATCTATCAGATCACCGACCTGACCAAGAAGTTCGGACAGCGGGAACTGCTCAAGAACATCAATATCGCCTTCTATCCGGGGGCGAAGATCGGCCTCCTTGGCCGCAACGGCTCCGGCAAGAGCACGCTCATGAAGATCATGGCGGGCATCGACCGGGAGTATGAGGGGGAAACCCGCCTCGCCGACGGCTACACGGCCGGCTATCTGGAGCAGGAGCCGAAGCTCGACCCGACGAAGTCGGTGTTTGAGAATGTCATGGAGGCCGTCGCCGAGACGCGGGCCATCCTCACCCGGTTCGAGGCGATCAACGCCCGTCTGGGGGAGCCGATGGAGCCGGAAGAGATGGAGAAACTGCTCTCGGAGCAGGCGACCGTCCAAGACCAGATCGAGGCCCGCGGGGCCTGGGATCTCGACCGGCGCGTGGAGATCGCGATGGACGCGATGAATCTCCCGCCCGGTGACTGGGAGGTGACCAACCTCTCCGGCGGCGAGCGGCGGCGCGTGGCGCTGTGCAAACTCCTCCTCGAACGCCCCGACATGCTCCTTCTCGACGAACCGACGAACCATCTCGACGCCGAGAGCGTCAACTGGCTCGAGAAGCACCTCGCGGAATATGCCGGCACCGTCGTGGCCGTGACCCACGACCGCTACTTCCTCGACAACGTCGCGAAATGGATCCTCGAGGTCGACCACGGGCGGGGAATCCCCTTCGAGGGGAATTATTCGTCGTGGCTCTTTCAGAAGAAGGCCCGCCTCGAACTCGAGGAGAAGCAGGCCAGCGTCCGCCAGAAAACGCTCGACAAGGAGCTGGAGTGGATCCGGATGTCGCCGAAGGCGCGGCAGGCCAAGAGCAAGGCGCGCGTCTCCTCCTACGAGAAGCTGGCCGCCGAACAGGCCTCCACCCGCGACTCCGAGGTGGAGATCTTCATTCCGGCCAGCCGTCCGCTCGGCGATCTGGTCATCGAGGGGGAGGGGCTCTCCAAGGCCTTCGGCGACAAGGTGCTGTTTGAAAACCTCTCCTTCCGCCTCCCTCCCGGGGGGATCGTCGGCATCATCGGGCCCAACGGCGCCGGCAAGACGACGCTCTTCCGGATGCTCGTCGGCCAGGAGAAGCCCGATTCCGGCATCCTCCGCATCGGGGCCACCGTCGACATCGGCTACGTCGACCAGAGCCGCGATGCCCTCGATCCCACCAAGACGGTGTTCCAGGAGATCTCCGGCGGGCATGACACGATCGAGCTCGGCAAGCGGACGGTCAATGCGCGCAGCTACGTCGCCAAGTTCAACTTCCAGGGGCCCGACCAGCAGAAGAAGGTCGGGACGCTCTCCGGCGGCGAACGCAACCGGGTCCATCTCGCGAAGCTTCTCCGCGGTGGCGCCAACCTCCTCCTCCTCGACGAACCGACCAACGATCTCGACATCGATACGCTCCGTTCCCTCGAGGAGGGGATCACGAGCTTCGCAGGCTCGGTCGTGGTCATCACCCACGACCGGTGGTTCCTCGATCGCCTTGCCACCCACATCATCGCCTTCGAAGGGGACGGCTACGTCCACGTCTGCGAGGGGAACTTCGATACCTACGAGGTCAACCGGCGCGAGCGCCAGGGGATGGGGGCCGACGAGCCCCACCGCTTCCGCTACAAGAAGCTCCAACACTGATTGGCGGCGGGGGCGATGGCCCTCGTCGGAGACTCGAGGTTAGGAGCCAGAGGTCAGGAGTCAGGAGTCAGGAGTCAGGAGTCAGGGGGCGCGAGGCGGCGCCAGAGCGCAATTCCCGCGGGAGCGGAAAGTAGACGTCCTCCTCGCGGATCGACCGTTCCTCCACGGTCGCCCCGTAGCGATCCTGCAGCCAGCGGACGCAGTCTTGGACGACGCTCTCCGGGGCGCTCGCCCCGGCGGTGATGACCACCGTCTCGTCGCCACGAAACCAGCTCGGGTCGATTTCGCCTACGCCGTCGATGAGATGGGAGGGGATGCCCCGTTCGCGGGAGAGCTCGGCCAGCCGCTGGCTGTTGGAGCTGTTTTGGCTCCCGAGCACGATCACGACATCGGCGCTGTCGGCGAGCACGCGGACCGCCTCCTGACGGTTCTGGGTCGCGTAGCAGATGTCGTCCTTCGGGGGGCCAATGATGTGGGGAAACCGAGCTTTGAGGCGGGTGATAATCCGCGAGGCGTCGTCGACCGAGAGGGTCGTCTGGGTGAGATAGGCGAGACGATCCTCCGGGCCGAAGGGGAGACGATCGACCTCCTCCGGCGAATCGACAAGCGTGAAGGCCTCCGGCGCTTGCCCCATCGTGCCGATCACTTCGTCGTGCCCCTCGTGGCCGATGAGCACGATCTGGTGGCCGCTCTTGGCGTACTTGATCGCCTCGAGGTGGACCTTCGTCACCAGTGGGCAGGTGGCATCGATCGCCAGGAGGCGGCGCTCGGCGGCAACCCGCCTGACCTCCGGGGCGACACCGTGGGCGGAAAACAGGAGCACCGCCCCTGCAGGGACGTCCTCGACCCGGTCGACGAACACGGCCCCCTCGCGCTCGAACCGCTCGACAACATGCTTGTTGTGGACGATTTCGTGGTAGACGTAAATCGGGGTGCCATGAATCCGGATCGCCGTCTCGAGCGTCTCGATCGCCATGTTGACGCCGGCACAGAAACCGCGGGGGCCGGCAAGGAGGATGTTCATCGTGCGTTCCAGGCTGGAATTGGCGGGAGCGGGGGCGATCAGAAGGAGAACCAGATATCCTAGCTTTCCGCTGACAAAGCCATCCATGGCTTTTGTTGACGCCGTACAACCTTGAAAAAGCCGTCCGCCCCATGGTCCGCCCCACCATCCAGCCGACGATTGCCGTCCGGAACGCCGATCCCGACTCTCGCGAGGCCACCCCCTGGGCCCTCCATGAGTTGCCGCACGACCTCGATCTGGCCGCCGCCGAGGCCTGGTGCCGGCGCGTCGCGGAGAGTCACTACGAGAACTTCACCGTGGCCAGTCGGATCGTTCCGTCCCGGCTCCGTCAGGATCTCGCCAACGTCTACGCCTACGCCCGGTGGAGCGACGACCTCGCCGACGAGGCGGCCTCGCCGGCCGCAGCGGGAGAAGCGCTGCAGGGGTGGCGGCGCCGGCTTGAGTCCTGCTTCGCAGGCCGCCCCGATCATCCGGTGTTTGTGGCGCTGGCCGACACGGTGCGCCGCACCGCGGTGGGGATCGAGCCTTTTGCCCACCTCCTCGACGCCTTCGACGAGGATCAGCGCTTCGATGCCGCTGCGATCACCGTCAGGTATGGGACGCGCGACGAACTGGTCGCCTACTGTCGGCGCTCCGCCGATCCAGTCGGCCGCATCGTCCTCGCGCTCGACGGCTGTCGGGATCCGGAGTTGGTGGCGATGTCGGATCGGATCTGCACGGGGCTGCAATTGGTGAACTTCTGGCAGGATGTCTGCCGCGATCGGCGCGCTGGCCGGGTCTACCTGCCGGCCGAGGATCTCCGCCGTCACGGTGTCGCCGAGTCGTGCCTCGACGAGCCTGTTGGCCCCCCGCCCTTTAAGGCCCTGATCCGTGACGAGGTCGACTGGGCCCGGAGCCTGTTTGATGCCGGCGCCCCGCTGGCCCGCCTGGCACCACGGAGCCTGCGCGGAGCGATTGGGATGTTTCTTGCCGGAGGACGGGCCGTGGCTGATGCAATCGAGACGATCGACTTCGACACCCTCCGTGCCCGCCCGTCGCTGGGCCGATGGCAAAAGGCCCGCCTCGCGGCCCGGGCGGCGTGCGCCGTCGCCGGTGGGGCCCTCGCCGACGCGTTGCGGGGGAAGCGATGAGCGGGCTTGCCGCTGATCACGACGCCTGCGCCGCGCTCCTGAGACGGAGCGGTTCGAGCTTCAGCTTGCCGATTCGTTTGCTCCCCGCGGAGAAACGCCGTGGCACCACGGCGCTCTATGCCTTCTGCCGTCGCGCGGATGACATCGTCGACGGCGGCTCGGGGGAGCGGGTCGATCCCCAGGCTGCGGAAGTGGCCCTCGATGCCTTCGCCGCCGATCTCGAAGGGGCCTTGCGGGGGGGCGGTTCGGCCGATCCGGTGATCCGGGCGCTCGTCGACACCGTCCGCCGCTACGGCATCCCCCCCGACTACCTCCGGGCCGTGCTCGACGGCGTGCGGATGGATCTCCATCCACTGGAGATTCCCGATGTCGAGGCGCTCGAGCGCTACTGCGGCCGCGTCGCCAGCGCTGTCGGTCTGGCGGCAATCCACATCTGGGGATTCCGTTCGTCGGAGGCGATCCCCGCCGCTCACGCCTGCGGATTGGCTTTCCAACTGACGAACATCCTCCGCGACATCCCCGAGGATCTCGACCGCGGCAGGCTCTATCTCCCCGCCGCGGATCTGGCCGCTGCCGGATGCAGCCGCGCCGACCTCCGTCGTCCGGATGTGACCGATGCCCTCCGTCGACTCGCGGCGATCGAGGTGGCCAGGGCCGATGGCTATTACCAGTGCGCCCGGGCCCTCGACGGACTCCTCTCCACCGACGGGCGGATCGTTTTCCGGGCGATGTATGGGGCCTACCGGTCCATCTTTCATGCCGTGCGACGGAGCGGTGCCGGGATTTTTTCTTTGCGTGTCAGCCCACCGAAAATGCTCCTGGCCGGGGCGGCCTTGGTATCGGTTGCCACCGGCCCTCGGGGGATCAGTGACTCATGGTGAACGCTCCTACCACGCCTCATGTCGTTGTCGTCGGTGCGGGCTTGGCCGGCCTAGCGGCTGCCGCGGCGCTCGTCGAGGGAGGCTGTCGGGTGACGGTGCTCGAGGCGCGGCGGCGGGTCGGGGGCCGCGCTGCTTCGTTCGATGATCCCGTCGGTGGCGGGCTTGTCGATGCCTGCCAGCATGTCGCCATGGGGTGTTGCACCAACTTCCTCGATCTCGCCCGTCGGGCGGGGTTTGCGGAGAGCCTGCGGCACGACCGGACGCTGTGGTTCATCTCGCCCACAGGGGAGCGCTCGGCATGCACCCCCTGGTCGAGCCTGCCGGCGCCGCTCCACCTCGCTCCGCTCCTGTTCGGAATGCGGCACTTCTCCTGGTGGGAGCGTGCCCGGCTCGGCCTCGGAATGCTCCGCCTCGCCCGCGCTCGCGGTGCGGCGCTGGACGACACCGCAGCGGCGTGGCTCGAGCGGATCGGCCAGCCGGAGCGGGTCGTGCGGCTCTTCTGGCAACCGGTTCTGGAAAGTGCCCTCGGCGAATCGATCGATCTCGTCAGCGTGTCGGCGGCACGGAAGGTCGCCGTCGACGGGTTTCTCGCCCACCCAAAAGCCGCCGATCTCCATGTCCCCGTGGAGCCGCTCGGCGTCCTCTTCGGTGAGCGATTGCTCGACTGGTTGCGGGAGACCGGCGTCCGGATCGAGACCGGCACGCCCGTCCAAGGCATCGAGCGCGACGGAGGCGAAGTTCGTGGTGTTTGTATCCCGGGCGGTGTGGTGGCCTGTGATGGTGTCGTTGTCGCCGTTCCGTGGCGGGCCGCGGCGCGACTGGTGCCGGAGTTGGTTCCGCAGGCCGAGGAACGACTCGCGGCGTCGCCGATCACGGCTGTCCATCTGTGGTTCGACCGGCAAGCCATCGATCTGCCCCATGCCGTGCTCGTGGGGCGCGTGTCGCAGTGGGTGTTTCGGTCGGAGGCCGCTGCCGGCGCGCCCGGGCTTGGCTACTGTCAGGTGGTGATTAGCGCTTCGCGAGGCCTCCTCGGGGGTGATCGCGATCGACTCGTGGCCACGGTCGTGGACGAGCTCCGGGAGGTGTTTCCGGAAGCGCGGACCGCAACGCTCCTCGGCAGCCGGGTGGTGACCGATCCGACCGCCGTCCTCTCGGTGCGCCCCGGCGTTGATGCCGTCCGCCCCGGGGCCGCCACCAGGATCAGGAATATGGCGCTGGCGGGAGATTGGACCGCCACGGGGTGGCCATCGACGATGGAAGGGGCCGTGCGGAGTGGTCGAATCGCGGCGGCGACGCTGCTGCCGGTGGTCGTGCCGGAGGGGCTTCGCCGCAACGACCGCGGGCTTTCCCCCGATTTACCCCGCGGCCTGCTTGCCCGCCTGCTCTTCGGGGCCTGATCCGCGCGGCAGCGGGCTCGTCTGGGCCCGACGCCCTTCGATCAATCTTCGGGGAGGGCGGCAACGAGGCGTTCGAGCGTCGCGGCGAGGGCGCGGCCATCGACAACGGCGTGCTCCCACAGCCGCCACAGGGTCGCGGCGGCGGCGGGCTTTCGGCCGATCGCGGCCAGGGCGGCTCCGGCGCGGCGGAAGGCCGACTGGGGAGTCACGAGCCGGGCGATATCGGCGGGAAGTTCATCCCCCGCCCCGTCCGATACGATTCGCACCGAGGCACAGGGGATCTTTGCCGCGGCGGCGGCCGCGGCCACGGCGTGGGTCTCCATGTCGACGATGGCAGCGCCAGTGGCGGCGCGGAGGTCGCGCTTCGCCGCGGCCGTGGCTACGACCGAGTCGACGGTGACGATGTCAACGTCGGTGGAGGCTGCTGGAAGCAGCGAGGCGAACCGAGCGAGAGGAAATCGTGGAGCACCCCCGCGCACCGTGCCGGTGGCGAGCACCACAGCCCCCCGGGCGAGCGCCGGGTCGAGGCCCCCTGCGAATCCGGCGCTGACCAGGAGTGCGGGGGCGTGCCCCTCGAGGAGCACCGTGGCGGCCCGGCCAGCAGCGGCGATCCCGGCGCCCGAGACGACCCAGGTCACCCGTCGTCCGGCGATCGTCCCCTCGTGGAACGACAGCACCGGGCCGCGGAGGGTCGTGGCGTCGCGAACGCGCGCGGCGAATGGGTCGGCCTCGGTCTCGAGGGCAAAGATGAAGCCGGCGGCACAGCGTTGGGGGGGGAATCGAGTCATCACACCTGTCCGGGACGCGAATCAGAAATCGAAGGCGAGCCGGCTCCCGAAGCCGTGGATCGTCCCGCTGCCGTTGTACGACGGAACTGGCACTGGTCCGGAGGGGCTGTTGGCCCACGGCGTGCTCCGGTACTCACGGTGGGTGAGGTCGTAATTGAACACGATCCGGGCGTTCGGCGTGAGGAGCCAATTGAGGCCGAGCGTCATGCCGTTGAGAAGGCCACCGTTGACCTGAGTGTCGTTGAGGCAGAGGTAATTGTAGCGGGCGGCTGCTTGCCAGGCCCCGAACCCGCGGGTCCGGTGCGGCGAGAGCGCGAGAATGTGACGGGGTTGCGGCCGGTCGAAGCGGTGCTCGAGGAGGGAGTAGGTCCGGCTCTCGCCGGTGAGGAAGTAGGTCGTCTCCACATAGCCCCCTTGATAGAAGACCGTTCCCACCGGAGTGCCCGGGGGCGGTTGCCACCCGGCGGTCGACAGCGGGCCGATGTCAGTCGTGGCAGCGTCGTAGAGCCACGAGCCGAAGTATTCGGCCTGCATCGACCAGGGGCCGGCACTGGCGACCAACTCGGTGCCGAGCATGTTTTGCCACGAGCCGGACAGGACGCCGGAGTCGGCATAGATGGCGTTGTCGGGGCCCGGGGGCCCGTTCCACAGCCCGCCACGGCTGCGGAAGCGGACGAGGCCGTTGCGCGGTTGCATGGTCCTTCCGGCCAGGCCGATGTGAAGGAGCCTGCGGCCATCGTCCTCGTAGGTCGGCACCCAGACGACCCGGCCGGATGTCATGCTTCCCCCGGCGAAGTCGGAGAATCCGAATGGGGCGGCGGTGTTGGCGAACTCGCCGGCCTCCCAGCCGAGGAGTCCATCGGCCGTGCCGTTGCGCGCCGAGATCCCGGGAACGAAGCCGTCGTTGAAGGGGCCGACGAAGGCATCCTGGCAGAACGATCGCTCCATGAAGTCGAGGGTTCGGCAACTGGAGAGATGTTCGTAGCCGAACGGATCCTTTTGATTGCCAACGCGGACGGCACCGAGAAGTGGCACGTCACTCATTCGCAGCCACAAGTCGGTGACGGCGGGGAGCGGGCCCTGGCTGGGAAAAAGTGGATCGATCTGGTTTTTGGCGTTGATCTGGTTGGCGAAGTCGTATTCGGTGGCCCAATCGAATTGATCCCCCCGCCGCCCATCGACGCGGAGGCGGGCGCGGCGGAAGTTCACCGCGTCGGAGAGCGGGGGGGCGAGCCCGGCTTGATCGATCGGTTGCATGGGGCCTGCGCTGGCTGCATAGGCGGTGTCATCGAGTTGGACGAGGCCGCCGATGCGGACCGTGGCCGTCGTCGATTCGTCGCCGTGGAGCGGATCGTCTCCGAATCGGACCGGGGCGATCTCGTCGCCATTCCCTTCCCAGATCGGCGGCGACGGGAGCGGAGGGCGTTCGTCGCCGGCCGGTGGTGGCGGTGACTGCGATGAAGGGGCAAGTGATGACGGGGGCGAAAGGGGCTCGACCATCCCCTCGGCCACGCCCGCGATGCCGAATGGACGACGAGGCTCCGCCGCGGGGGGAGAACCGGCAATGCCCGAGACGGGACAGCCGATCGCGACGAGGGCGGCGAGAAGGGCCGTCAGTCCTGCGGCGAGCCAGCGGGGGCGCGTTCCGCTGGCAAAAAGCCTGTGGAGAGACCGTCGCTTTGAGTTCCCGGCAGGGTCTTCCACGTCGCGACAATCCTCATGGGTGGTATCCCAGGAGGAATCGTCAGGGTCGGGGAAGTCAGGGGAGCGGCCGGTTCAGAAGTGAGCGTCAGGCAGGATGCCGTGGAGATGCCGGGCGCGATGGCGCTCCCGGATCGGCTGATTGGGGGAGATGCGTTGGCGTTCCGACCGGCCCGGGCTCTCAATGACACCAGGAGAACACCCGCTCGAACGCCGAGCCGAGGCAGCGACAGCCGAGGCAGCAGCAGCCGGGCTCCGGCTCGCAGCACGGGGCTGCCGGCTTCATCACCACCTCGTACTTGAGAACCCGCTCCACCTTCTCCTCTTCCGTCTTGAAAAGTTTTTTCTTCGTGTGAACGTTGCCGCAGGGGGTGGTCTTCTCCGCGCAGCAGTTGCCCTGATGGTAGGGCTCCCACGGCCGGGCGCACTCGAAGTCGCACTTCATCGCGAATGTCGCCTTCTTCGTTTTCTTGTCGTCCCACTTCGCCTTGCAGGTGGCCACCTGGGGGATGCATGAGGTGCAGCCGGGCTTCCCACAGCCCTTTTCCTTGGTTGCTGCTTCGCTTCCCTTCTCTGGAATTGGGGAGGGAACAGCCGGATCGTCGACGGCAGCAACCTTCTGGCCGCTGGGCGGCCGGGCCGGAAGGTCCTCCGGCGCTGTCGAGTCACCGGAAAGGGCCTGGGCGAGCCGCACCCGGGCCGCCAGGGGGCTCGGCGGGGCGGCGGCCACGATGCTTTGGAGCACGAGGATCGCGACGAGAGCGAGTGGGCGGGGATCGGGGCGCATGGGGCAGGTCTCCATGGCTCGCGGCGGATCGGCCGGGAGTAGCATCAGAAGTCGAAGGCCAGACGGGTGCCGAAGCCGGTGATCCAGCCGCTGGCGTCGTTGTTGAGGTTGTTGGTGAAATCGCGGTAGGCGAAGTCGTAGTTAAAGTAGAGACGCGAGTTGGGATTGAACATCCAGTTCACGCCGAACGTCAGCGCGTTGAGTGTGCCCCCCTTGATCTGTGAATCGGAAAGGCAGGCGTACTGATAGCGGGCGCCTACCTGAACGGCACCTTCGCTCGACTGGATCCGGCCGCTCTTGTCGCGAACGATGTAGAAATTGTTGCGCGGGATCGGGCGGTCGAAACGGGCCTCGAGTCGGTCGTAGGCCCGCGATTCCCCGGTGACGAAGTACAGCACCTCGGCGTAGCCAGAGTTGGTGAAGTAGGTTCCCACCGGCGTGGAGAAGGGCTGGAGACCGGCAGTGCCATAGTTGGGATTGGTCGACGAGGTCCCGGTGAAGGCCGTCTTGTTGGAGATCGTGTTGTAGGCCCAGCAGCCGAAATACTCCGACTGAAACGACCAGGGACCGTTGTTCCCCACCAGCTCCAGGCCGAGTTGGTTCTCCCAAGGCGCGGTGAGATTGCCCGAATCGATGTAGATCGAGTTGAGCGGGCCCGGCGGGCCATTGCGGAGATCGCCACGGGCCCGGAATCGAACGGTGTCGTTGTTGGTCTGCATCGAGCGCCCGGCAACGCCGAGGTGGAGGAGCTTCTTCCCCTCGTCCTCGTAGTACGGGAGCCAGGTGAGCCGGCCGACGGCCATGTTCGCCGAGGAGGTATTGGCGAAGCCGAAGGGGTTGTTCGTGTTCTTGAAGGCTCCCATCGACCAGGTCGCCCGCTGGTCGTCGGAGGTGTTGAGGAGCCGAACACCGGGGATAAATCCGTTGTTAAATGGCCCTTCGTAGAGATCCTGGGCGTAGGACCGCTCCATGAAGTTGAGCCACCGACTGCTCGTCATGTGCTCGAAGCCGAACGGATCCTTCTGGTTGCCGGCGCGGATGATTCCCACTCCGGGCAACTCGCGGATCTGGAGCCAGTTCTCCGTGATCGCGGCGAAATTGCCGAGGACGGTCTCCGATGGAACTGTGGAGGCGTTGGCGTTGAGCTGATTGGAGAAGTCGTATTCGCCAACGAAGTCGTAGAGCTCGTACATCCGGCCATCGACACGCAATCGGGCCCGGCGGAAGTCGGTGGCGTTTTTGAGTTGCTGGTTCAGGCCGCCCTGGCTCGGCGCCTGGGCGACATTGTCGTCGCGCGAGAAGGCCGTGTTGTCCATCTGGATGCGGCCGCCGACTTTGACGCGAAAGTCTTTGTGGGCGCTCTCGGACTGGAGGCCGTAATTCCACTTCGTCGTCATCCCCAGATCACTGCCGACCTCGTAGGGCTCCTCCGGCTTCTTCTCATCCTTCTTGGCATCCTTCTTGGCATCGTTCTTGGCATCCTTGGCGCCCGCATCCTTCCCGGCGTCTTTTGCCGCCGGCTTCGGATCGGGGACGGGGATCGATTCAACGCGATTTGCCGCCTTCTTCTCGAGCTCGGCCAACCGCTTTTCGAGGGCCGCCACCTTCTTCCGGTCGTCCTGGAAGGCCTCGCTGACGTCATCAAAGGAATCGAAGCCAGCGGTGACGCTCGGCAGTGTGAGGGCCGGGGCGTCGTCGGTTTCGGCGATTACCAAATAGGGCTCGACAGCCGCCGCCGGTGTGGTCCCTTGGGTGGCCAAGCCAACGAGGGCAGCGGCCCCCCAGGCCAGCCGCCTCCACGGTTTGCCCCAGGGCAAAATAGGTTGGTCGGTAGGGAGGGGCATGACAGTCGACTCCGGATGGCACTGCCTGCCTGATCGTCACAGTCGGGCGTCGACCTTGACGATCAGGAAAACAATGACGGATTCGGCAGGTTTTCAGGCCCCCTTCCCCTTCGCCTCCCCCGCAGAGTGCCAAGGGGGCGGCCGATGCACCACGGGGGCAACCCCGCCGCCGGAACTGGAGCCCGCCGGGAGGCCTACTGCCGGCGCACTGGCCGCAGCGGGATGACGACGGTGACCGTCACTCCCTGGCCGACACCGGGGCTCTCGAGACCGATCCTGCCGCCGTGGCGTTCGACGATCGAACGGCAGATCGAGAGGCCCAGCCCACCGCCCCGTTTGATGTCCCCGCGATCGCGGGCGGCCTCCGCCTGGAAGAAGCGGTCGAACACCCGTTTGAGGTGCTCCTCATCGACCCCGCGGCCGTTATCCGAAACCGTCACGACCGCTTCGGCGTTTGCCTGGCTGGCCTCGACGGCGAGGTCGATCTGCCCGCCTTCGGGGGTGAACCGAAGGGAATTGTCGACGAGGTTGCTGATCACCTGTCGCAGTTGACGCTCATCCCCCCGGACAACCGCCTTCCCGTTGGACTGGATGGTCATCGCGATCGACCGCTCCTCGGCGGTGCCGCCGAACATCGCCGCGGTCTGCCGGACGACCTGTTCGAGGTCGCAGACCTGGTTAAAGACGGAGCCGAGGCTGTTGCCGACCTCGGCGAGGAGGAGGAGGTCGTTGGCCAATTTGGTGAGATGGCGGGTCTCGCCGAGCGCCTCCTCGAGGGTCCTCTGATACGAATCGAGGCTCCGGTCCTTGGCCGTCGCCACCTCGAGGGCGTTTTGCATCGCGGCCAGCGGTCCGCGAAGCTCGTGGGCTGCATCGGCGACGAACTGCTGCTGCTGCTCCACATGCCGGGCCACCTGGTCGAGGAGGCGGTTGATCGTGAACGACAGTTGGTCCAGTTCGTCTTCCGTGCCCCGCGTCGGCAGACGGTCGCCAAGTTTTGTCGGTCTGAGGCGGCCAGCCGTCTTGAGAATCCCGGCAATCGGCTGGGTCGCGCGGAGTGCCAGCCAGTAACCGGCCAGCGGCGTCAGGAGGGTGAAGCCGATGCCGATCGGAAGGAGGAACCAGGTCAGATCGTCGACATCCTGCTCGATGACCTTGTCGGGCATGCCGATCCGCACATAGAGCTTTTCCCCTTCGCGGGTGTCGATGAGTCGCCGCGCCCAGCGGTGCTTCGCGAATTTCCTCACCGTCTCCTTCACGGATTCGTCGACCGGCTGGTGGAGGATCGCCTCGGGGCAGTTCGGGCTGGCCCAGAGCGTCTGGGAACCGTCGAGGAGATGGAGGAACCAGGAGCGATCGCGATGGCTCTCCGCCTTGCGCCGCAGTTCCGCCACGAGCAGATCGCGGCTGCCGATGAAATCGGCAGAATCCGGGTGGAACTCCTCGAGCCACATCGCCACTTCGCGGACTTCCCCGAGGAGCGTTTCCTCGGTTTCGCGAAACAGCGCCGTGCGCACCCCAACGCGCACGGCGAAGAGAAGGATGAGCATGGCCAGGAGGACGGCCGCCGAATTGAGGAGCGTGAGCCGGACGCGGAGCGATCCCCAGGGAATGAGCCTGAAGAACGGCACGTCAGTCGATGGCCAGGGCATAACCTCGTCCGCGGATGGTCTGGATGAAGGAATCCTCACGCCCCTTGTCGAGCTTGCCCCGGAGCCGGTTGATGTGGACCTCGATGACGTTCGTGGGGCCGTCCCAGTCGAAGGCCCAGACATGCTCACAGAGCATCTTCCGGGTCACCACTTGGCCGTTGAAGCGCATGAGGAGTTCGAGAATGCTGAACTCGGTCGGGGTCAGGTCGATGGTCCGCTCGTTGAGCGACAAACGCCTTGTCGACAGGCTCAGGTGGAGTGGGCCGGCCTCGATCTCCATCGTCGGCTGATTCGATGTGCGGCGGTGGATCGCGTGGATCCGGGCGAGGAGCTCATCGATGGCGAACGGCTTGACGAGGTAGTCGTCGGCCCCAGAGCGGAAGCCGGCGAGCTTATCGGCGACAGTGCCCAGGGCCGTGAGGAGGATCACCGGCGTTCGCACGCCGGCATCGCGGGCCGCCGTCAGCACCTCGAGGCCGCCCATCTTCGGGAGCATGAGGTCGAGGATGACGACGTCATTGGAGAGGAGCGTGTTTTGGCGGACGGCGGTCTCGCCGTCGGGAACCCACGTGCATTCATGGCCGGCCTCGCGGACTGCCGTGGTGACGGCCCTGGCGATGACGGGGTCGTCCTCGACGATCGCCACGTGCATGGGAAACTCCTCGGATGGACTAGGGCTGCCGCCGGGAAACTCAGATAAGGACTCTGCCCGGCGTGAGTATGGCAGACGGGAGCCGATGAGGCGAACCGCATGGGCTTAAGGCAAGGCTTGCATTGGTGTCAGCCGATGGGAACGCTTACGGCGGGGTTTCAAGACGGGTCGATAAAGGACTAGGATGCCGCGCGGCGGAAGATCGTCAGGATGCTGTCGGTGGCCTCCTCCCCCCCTTCAAGTGAGGTGCGTATGCTACCCCTTCCCGCCACGCTCATTGCCGCCGGTCTGATTCCGTTGTTGGCTGACGGTGGCCAGTTTGACCGGATCGTCGAGTCGCTCGAGCGCAACCTCCTCACGCCGATCCCGCTGTGCTTCCTCCTCGGGATCATCTGCACGCGGATCCACGGTGGGATCAAGATCCCGAAGGAGCTTTACTACTCGATCGCCATCTTCCTGCTGATGTCGATCGGGTTCATCGGGGGCCATGAATTGGCGCACGAGGTTCAGGCCCACGGGGTGTCGACGATCTGGAAGCCGGCGCTCGTGACGCTGTTCCTCGGCTGCATGACGCCGATCACGGCGTTCGCCGTGCTTCGCTACCTCGGCGGGATGTCGATCGCCGATTCGGCGGGGATTGCCGCCCACTACGGCAGCACGTCGGCGGTCACCTATGCCGTCGCCAATTCGTTTGTTGAGCAGACGCAGCACCCGGCCAACGAATTCCTCCCCACGCTCGTCACGCTGCTGGAGTGTCCGGGAATCGCGATTGCCCTCTTGATCGGCGCATTCCTGTCGGCCAAGGAGCGGGCGGCCAAGGCAGCCGCCGGTACCCTGGGGAGGCCCGTCAAGTCGTCGAAGCTCGGCGAGGCGCTCTACGAGGTGATGACCGGGCAGTCGATCATGCTCATGGCGGGCCTTCTCGTCATCGGGTTCGTTTCCACGCAGTTCATGGACGAGAAGGGATTCCAGCCGTTCTACGACTTCTTTCAGAGCAAGGGGATGCTCTTCCGGGGCCTTCTTTGCATCTTCCTCCTCGAGATGGGGCTCGTTGCCGGCGAGCGGCTCGGGGATCTCGTGAAGGTCGGGCCCTTCCTCATCGCTTTTGGGATTCTCATGCCGCTGGTGCACGGGTTCCTGGGAGCCTGGTTCGGCCATCTTGCCGGCCTCAACCTGGGGGGGTGTACCGTGCTTGCCGCCATCGTGTCGAGCGCCTCCTACATCGCCGCGCCACCCGCGGTCCGGCTGACGCTCCCCGAAGCGAACCCCACCTACTCGATCACCGCGGCGTTGGCGATCACTTTTCCGTTCAACATCGCGTTCGGGATCCCGATCTACTTCGAGATGGCGAAGTGGGTCGGCGCGCAGTGAGCGTGGTCCGGGATCGTCCGTGGCCAGCCGGAGGTGGTACCGGCCGGTATGTTCGAGGGGGAGAAGGTCAACAAAGGAGTTCGCAATGCAGCTCTATCCGCTCAAGCTGGTGACGATTGTCGGTGAGACGTTGATCATGGAAGAGATCGCGGAGGAGGGCCTCAAGCTCGGCGCGACGGGCTATTCGCTCGTTGATGTTATCGGCCTAGGCTCGCGAAGCGCCCGCAACGTGTCGTTTGCCGGAGAGGCAAAGACGCGGAAGCTCGAGTTCGTCGTCTCTGCCGAAATCGCCGTGGCAATTCTCACCTTTGTTTCCCACAACTATTTCGAGCACTACGCCTGCATCGCTTGGCTGAGCGATGTATCGGTCGTGCGCGGAGAGCAGTACCTCGGCAAGCAATGATGCCGTCAGGCGGCGATGCCTGCTGCAGCTGACGGCGGGCGCCGGGGCCGACGCTCACTCCCACTCGATCGTCGCCGGCGGCTTCGAGGAGATGTCGTAGACAACGCGGTTGATGCCGCGGACCTCGTTGATGACCCGGGTCGAGATCCGAGCGAGAACGTCGTACGGCAGGTGGGACCAGTCGGCGGTCATGAAGTCCTCCGTCTCGACCGCCCGGACGGCCAAGACCTCGTCGTAGGTCCGGGCATCCCCCATCACGCCCACGCTCTGCACGGGGAGAAGAACGGCAAAAGCCTGCGACACCTTCCGCATCAGCCCGGCCCGGTCGAGCTCCTCCAGCACGATCGCGTCGGCCTCGCGGAGCGTGTCGAGGCGGGGGCGGGTGACGTGCCCCAGGCAACGGACGGCCAGCCCCGGGCCGGGAAACGGATGCCGCCAGACGAGCCGCTCCGGCAGGCCCAGTTGCAGGCCGAGCCGGCGGGCCTCGTCTTTGAACAGATCCCGCAGTGGTTCGACGAGTTCGAACTGGAGGTCTTCCGGGAGCCCGCCGACGTTGTGGTGGAGCTTGATCGTGGCGGCCGGACCGTCCGGGGCGGCGCCACTCTCGATGACGTCTGGGTAGAGCGTTCCCTGGGCGAGGTACTTCGCCCCCTGGATCCGCGCCCCCTGAATCCGCGCGGCCTCGTCGGCGAAGCATTCCACGAAAGCCTTGCCGATCCGCCGCCGCTTTTCCTGCGGCTCGGTCACCCCAGCGAGGACACTGAGAAACTTCTCCTCCGCCGAGACGACGTGGAGGTCGGTCTTGAAGTGGGTGGTGAATTGCTCGATGACGGCGGCGGCCTCGTTCTTCCGCAGGAGGCCGTTGTCGACGAGGATGCACGACACCTGATCGCCGACGGCCCGGCAGAGGAGCGCGGCGACGACCGCTGAATCGACACCGCCGGAGAGGCCGCAGATGACCCGGTCGCTGCCGATCCGCCGTCGCAGTTCGGCGATCGTCGACGCGGCGACGTCCTCGAGCTTCCACGCCCCGGTGCAGCCGCACACCTCGCGGAGGAAGTTGGCGAGCATCCGGCTGCCTGCCGGCGTGTGCGTGACTTCGGGGTGGAACTGGAGGCCGTAGATCGCCAGAGAGGTGTGGCGGACGGCCGCGAGCGGGCAAGTCGCCGTGCGGGCGAGCGGGGCGAAGTCGGCGGAGACGTCGTTGACCTGATCGCCGTGGCTCATCCACACCTCGGTGGTCGCCGGCACCCCGGCGAACATCGGGTCGGTCGTGGTGACCTCACAGGAAGCACGACCGTATTCACGCGACGACGCCCGGCCGACCCGACCACCGAGGGCATCGCAGGCCAGCTGCATCCCGTAGCAGATCCCGAGGACGGGGATGCCGAGGCGAAAGAGCCCCGGATCGCAGCGCGGCGCACCTTCCTCGTAGACGCTCGACGGACCGCCGGAGAGGATGATCCCGCGCGGGGCGATGTCGCGGATCCGGTCCGCCGACAAGTCATGGCGGACGATCTCACAGAAGACGTTTTGCTCGCGGACCCGCCGGGCAATGAGTTGCGCGTATTGCGAGCCGAAATCGAGAACGATGATCCGCTCCGAACGGGCCGTGATGGGCTGGGGGGCGGTTC